>NZ_JACBFT010000024.1:0-55815 GCF_021401195.1 Shinella sp. NM-101
CGACGGGCGGGGCGTAGAGCGCCTTGTCGGCAACGCGCGCCAGCGACTTCTGGAAGAGCGTCGTCTCGCCGAGGAACTCCAGGAACTGCTTGGGCGCCGAGGCGCGCGACAGCGGCCAAAGCCGCGTCCCTTTGCCGCCGGCCATGATCACGGGTACGATCTTCATGCTCATCCATTCCATCCTGATGCTGGAGCGGGCAATGCCGGCCGGAGGAGCAGTCTCTGCCCGGCCCTGCGTTCTACCGCGTTACGTGGCGCCAGGCGAGCACCTGGATGCGAATGCCGCGGCCGCCTTCATGGTGCCCGGCACTCCGCCACAATCTCGAACCACCCCGCTCCGTCAGAAGCTCGGCTGCTTCTGCCGCAAGGCATTGCGCATTCGATAGAGCGCCGCGACGGGTGAAGGGAACGGGCGGCGGATGAAGGCGGCCTTCTTCACATAGTCGTCGATGCGCCAGGTCGCCCAGGTGCGGGCGGCGAAATAGCCCATGTCCCCGGCCCGCAACGTATAGGAAGTCCCGTCCTCGTCGGTGATATGAACCTCGCCTTCGAGGATGACGACCGTCTCGTCCCAATGGAAATACCAGCGGAAGGTACCGGCGGTGCAATCCCACAAGGCGGAGAACGCGGAATCGTCCGCGCTGCGCACATGGTCGGCCGCGCGCGCCCTCGGCGCGCCTTCGAGAATCCAGTCCGGCTCGATCGGGGCATCCCGCATCGCAAGGTCCGGCGCACGCTTGCACACCGTTCTCACACGCTGCCGCGCGAAGGGACTATCCGACGTGCGGCGTACGGCAAGCGCGACGGCACCTGCCACGAGTAGCTTCAAAACCAAGATTTTCGCTCCATTCCACTCAAACCCTGGCGGCAACATAGGCGGCAAGGATGAGAAGCCGGTTGAAAAATCCGTTAGACATTTAACGGCTGCATGAAGTTTGCACGCTGAGGATGCGGTTCCGGCGGATTGTGTCTCACTTCGGGATGGATCGCCGCCCTGCATGGCGGGACGTGAAAACCGGCGGCTGGAGAAGCTGCGCGGGCAGGATTTAAGCAAAGATTCACGGCGCTGTGCTTTGGTCGTTACCTGATGGACCCGTGCTGCGTGCGGGCGGCCTTCAAAGGACGCGAAATGGACTTCATACCCGTCATTCTGTTCTGGGTACTGCTGCTCGTCGGAATGGCAAGCCGGGGGCCGTTCATCTTCTACCTGCTGTTCGGCTCGATGTCCTTCGGCTCCTTCGCGGTCATCCCGCCGGAGATCACGCAGGGCCTGAGCTTCACCCCTCCCCCGATCGTCGCCCTCGCCATCGTCTTCATCTATGCCGGCGGGGCGAACGGCCTGTCGCGGATGCTGGACATTGCTCTGAGGCCGTCCCAGTGCCTGCTGCTGTTCCTGTTCTGGCTCGTCGCCGTCTGGGTCACGCTGTTCATGCCGCGGATCTTCGCGGGCCATGTGACGATCATCCCGATGCGGCTGGAGGAATGGACCAGCGGCATTCCGCTCTATCCCACGCAGCAGAACATCTCGCAGCTCATGTACCTGACGATCTCGATCGTGACGGTGCTCGCCTGTGCGCTGGCCTTCCGTTCGGCGCCTGCGCGCCAGCACCTGCTCTCCGCCCTTTGCGTCGGCGGGTGCCTCGTCGTGCTGACGGGCATTGTCGACCTGGCGGGCCTCGGCCCCTATCTCGACATGTTCCGCACCGCCCAATATTCCTATCTGACGGATGTCGACATTGCCGACGTCAAGCGCGTCGTGGGCCTGATGCCGGAAGCCTCGACCTACGGGTCGCTGGCGGTGTCGTTCCTCTCGGCGATCTACTTCTTCCGCCGTGCGATCGCCGCGCCCTGGCTGCGGCTCTACGGCGCGCCCTTCCTCATCGTGCTGCTGACGTTCTTCTCGCTGCTTTCGACCTCGTCCGCGGCCTATGCGGGCATCGCCGTCTTCGGCTGCGTGGCCGCTGCCGAATGGTTCTGGCGCCTTTTGACGGCGGGCAAGGGAAGCGTGGCGCGGGAGGGGCTGGTGGTGGAGTTCTGGGCAGTCCTTCTGGGCTTCGGCGCCGTCTATCTGCTGGCGCTCGTCTATCCCAAGGCCTTTGATCCGTTCCTGAAGCTGATCGACACGATCATCTTCCAGAAGACCGCCTCGGACTCCTACGAGGAGCGCAGCATGTGGACGGCGGTTTCCCTGCAGGCGCTGTGGGATACCTGGGGGCTCGGCGTCGGCATGGGCGCGACCCGCGCCTCGAACGGGATCGTCGCCGTGTTCAGCAACAGCGGCGTCGTCGGCGGGCTGCTCTATTACGGCTTCATGCTCCAGACCTTCCTGCGCCGGGCGCGGCCGGGCGATGCGACCGGCGCGGCCATCCTCAACGCCGTGCGCTTCTATATGCCGCCCGTGCTCATCATGGCGACGCTGGTCGGCACGTCAGCCGATTTCGGCATCATGAACGCCTGCATCTATGCCCTCGCGGCGGCGACCGCTTGGCCGGTTCCCGCGCGGGCCCTGCCCGCCCATTCCCTGTCCTTCGCCTATCCGGAAAGGCCCCGCCCATGACTGCCGCCGATGGCGCTTCCCTCTCCGCGCGGACGATCCGGGCCGGAATCTGGACCGTCGGAGCGCGGCTGTCCTCCCGCCTGATCGATTTCGCGGTCCTGCTCGTCCTCGCCCGCCTGCTGGGGCCGGCCGACTTCGGCCTGGTGGCGACGGCGATGACCGTCATCTACATCGTCGAGGCCATCCTGGAGCTGCCGCTGACATTCGTCCTCGTCCGCCTGCCGCAGGTGACGGACCGCATGTATGACACGGCCTTCACGCTGGGCCTGATCCGCGGCCTTCTCGTCGCCGGCCTGATGGCCGCGCTGTCGTGGCCGCTCGCCTCCCTTTACGGCGACCCGCGCCTGATGCCGCTCATCTGCACCCTGGCGCTCGCGCCCGCGGCCCGCGGCCTGATCAGCCCTCGCATGGTAATCTTCGAGAAAGCACTGGATTTCCGTCGCAAGGGCGCGCTCGAACTTCTCGGCAAGGCCGCCGCGGGCGCCATCGCCATTTTCATCGCCGTGAGCACGGGAAATTACTGGGCCGTGGCGGCCGGCACGATCTCCGCGCCCGTCGTGATGATGATCGTCTCCTACGTGATGGCGCCCATGCGCCCGCGCCTCTCGCTGGCCGATTGGCCGATCTTCTCCAACATGACGGGCTGGAACTTCCTGTCGCAGATCGTCTCGGCGCTCAACTGGCAGGTCGACCGCCTCATCCTGCCCATCTATATCGACGTCACCTCCTTCGGGCGCTTCACGACGGCCAACGACATCGCGGGGCTGCCTTTCCAGGCGATCGTCCAGCCGACGGCGGTCCCGCTGTTTTCGGCGCTGGTCAATGCGCGCGAGAAGGGCAGCCTGGTCGGCGCCTATCTCAAGGCCTGCTCCGGCATCGTCATGCTGATGGCGCCGGTGATGTGCTTCATCGCGCTGATGGCCGGCCCGGTGATCCATATCCTGCTCGGGCCTGCCTGGGCGAGCGGCGCCCCCATCCTCGCGGGTGTCGCCCTGACGAGCCTCTTCGTCCTGCCGACCGTTCCCATGTCCGCGCTGGTGCTCGTGCTGGACCGGCCCCGCCTCGTGGCTTTCCGCTCGCTGGTCGAACTGGCGGCGCGCGTGCCGCTCACCGTGGTCGGCATCATCTTCTACGGGATTTCCGGCGCCATCGCCGCGAAGGCGGGCGCGGGCGTGGCGCTGCTGATGATGACGCTCTACTCGGTGCGATCCGTCGCCGGCATCCCGATCCGCGACCAGCTCCGCAGCAGCCTCTATCCCATGGTCGCGCTCGTTCCCGCCGTCGCGTTCCTTTATGGCGTGCCCGATCTCACGCAGTCCGGCCCCTACCTCTACCCGGCCATCGCGGTCGTCGGCCTCGTCTACGGCATGCTCTATGTCGCGGGATTGTACGGGCTTTGGTGGGTGACGGGGCGGCCCGATGGGCTCGAATCCTATCTCGCCGGCAAGGCAACGGCCTATTTCCGGCGGTAACGGGGGGCCTTTCGGCCCCTACATGTCGAGGATGTTGCGCGGGTCGAGCCGGCCGGTAAAGAAATCGCGCAGGGCAAGGACGTTGCCGTGCAGCCGGCCGCGACGGTCGACCCAGGGTTCCGGGTTGAAGCTGCGGACGAGGTTGGAGGCAAAATTCCTGATGCTGCCGCCCCAGGCCTGATACCAGAACATGTTGCCTTTCCGCTGGATGTAGATCCGGTTGGCGATCTGCGAATAGCCGAGCCGCTTGCCGGGGCTTCGGCCGGCCTTCTTGGTTCCAAGATGCACGCCGCGCAACTGGTCGGCCTGCACGATCCTGCCATAGGCGGCAAGCTGCCGGGAGAAGTCGAGGTCCTCCAGCCAGGCGTAGAACGGCAGGTTCTCGTCGAAGCGGATGGCATGTTCGCGCACCGGCGCAAGGCGGATGGCCATGTTGCAGCCGTAGCCGTTGAATGTCGGGGAGATGGCGGGCGGGCGGCGAAGGACATCCGCCTCCAGCAGCCTGCGGCCTTCGTCGAATTCCAGCCCCGCGCCGCGCGCGCCGTCCGCGATGACGTAGCCGGTGGCGACCATGATGTCCGGATTGTCCGCAAACAGCTTCTCGACTTCCGTAAGGAAATTCGCGGCAGGCAGGAAATCGTCGTCGAAGAAGACGACAACGTCGGCCCTGGAGGCCGCGATCATCACGTTGCGTTGATGCGGCAGGCCGACCGGGCCCGGCAGGATCTCGATGCTCCCGTGGTAGGCGGACAGCGCCTCGACGTCCACGTCGTCCGGGCGCGACGGGCAGACGAAGAACTCGTCGGGCTTGCGCTCCTGGTTGTTGAGGAACGTGATGGTCTGCGTCAGAATATCCCGGCGTCCCGCCGTGGCTATGGCGACGGCTATGGTCAGGCCGTCCTTGCGCATGTTCATGTCCGGTCCTTGTTCACTCGAGGCATTGCAGGGTTCGCGCGATTGCTAGACGAAGCGGCCGCCGCTTTCGGCGTTCCACCTGTCGATGGCAGAGGGAAGCCTTCCCCGCGTCGCCTCGCCCACCGTCTCCAGCCAGCCGGGCACCACGTCCGTCGAGCGCACGAGCTTCATGACGCGGTCGGGATGGATGCCGAGGCCCATGACGGAGAAGGGCCGCAGGAGCGTCGCGGCCAGCGTCACCACGCCGCGCGGTACGAGGAAGGTCCTGGCGCCGCGCATGTGCTGCGCGCGGAACGCCTCGACGATCTGTTCGAGCGTATAGCGATCGGGATAGCAGCCGTTGAAGAGGACGAGACGCTCTTCTCGCCGGGTGGCGAGCTCGATGGCGTCCAGCAGGTCCCCGACATAGAAGCAGGCCTTGATCGTATCCTTGCGGCCGGGATAGACGAAGAAGCCCTTCTTCAGCAGTTTCGCCATGCGCGTGAAGTTGCCGCCTTCGCCGGGACCGAAGATGACGGCGGGGCGGCATATGACGAGACGGCGGCTGTCGTCCTCCTCCAGCCATGCCGTCTGGATGCGCTCGGCCATGTATTTCGACCAGCCATAGGGCGATTCCGGCGCCGGCCTGGAGTCCTCGCGCTTGGTCTCCTCCCCCGGGCCGTAGACGGAGATGGAGCTGGTGAACACGATGTCGCGGATGTCGAGGCGCCGTGCAAGCGCCGTGATCGACGTCGCGCCGAGGATGTTCGTCTCGTAGTATTCGTGCGCGGGATGTCCCGGCGTCGTGTGAACGGCCGCGAGATTGTAGATGCGGTCGATGCGCATCCCGGGGTCGAAGGCCGCGAGATCGCGGACATCGCCCGTCAGGTAGGTCACGCCGTCCAGCCTTTCGCGCGGCGGCCGGATGTCGACCGAGACGACACGGTGCCCCTCGCCCGCCAGCCGGCGCACAAGATGCGTTCCGATGAAGCCGGAACCGCCGAAAACGAGGTCGTTCCTGGGCGTTTCACCAACCATCGAGATTGCCTCCTGAGACAGAACGGGCGCGGGAAATTCAAGGCGCACGACGATTTTAATAGGTGCAACTTCTGCATAATTGCTTAAACAGCCGGCTGAAGGGCCGCCCGGAGCCCGTCTTGGTGAGCAGAGCGTAAATGGCTTGCCGTGCTTCGGAGTTCGAATGGCGAAGATTTGTGCGATGTGCAACGCGAAGTCGCGATCCGGTCCCGGTTTCTTAATGAAATTCCGCTTTGCTATGGCCGATTGAAATTCCGGCAGATCGGTGTATCGGGAAAATTGGCAATGCACGGCACGTCCGCTCGAAATATCCCTCCCCTGCCCGCGGCGCCTGCTGCGGAAAAGGCCGGGGAAAGGCCCGCAGAGGCCGGCCGTCCCGTCACGTTCGCCGGAACCGTCGGCCTCTATACGCCTGCCGATGCGCGCGTACAGGCGAGCGATATAGCCGTGCTGTTCGTCGGTTCCTGGGGGTTCGAGGAATTGTGCGCCCGCAAGTTCTGGCGGCTGCTGGCCGAGGACCTGGGACGCCAGGGTATCGCCAGCCTGCGCTTCGACTTTCCGGGGACGGGCGACGCACTCGACCCGGAGGACTGCTCCGCCGGTCTCGACATCTGGCTGCAAAGCATCGCCTCTGCGGCGGCGGCGCTTCGCGATCTTTCGGGAGGCAGGCGCCTGCTGCTCATGGGGCACGGCATCGGGGCTGCGCTGGCATGGCGCGCGGCCGAGATGATCGACGACGTCGCGGGCATCGCCATGGCCGCGCCGGCGACCTCCGGCCGCCGCTGGGTGCGCGAATTCATGGCCCTCAGCCGCATCGCCGATCACGGCGCGATCAAGCATGCGACGCCGCCCGGCGGGCCGGCCATGGGCGAGCAGACCATTCCGGACGCCATTCTCGCCGGTATCCGCGCCCTCGACATCTCCCGGACGGACAAGCCGGCCGCCGCGGAGGTCCTCGTCCTGTCCCCGGAAGGGCGCGCCGATGCCGCCTTCCTCGACCACTTGGGTTCGCTCGGAGTGCAGGTGCGGACCGCGCCGTTCGAGGGTTACGACCTCTTCGTCCGCGACGTGCTGCTGTCCATTCCGCCGCGCGCGGCGATCGGCCGCTTGGTGGACTGGGCATGCGGCCTGAAGGGGACGCAGACCCCCGCCGCGCCGGCGTTGCCGGAAAGCCGGCCGCTTGCCGGCGACGGCTTTACGGAGACGCCCGTCCGCTTCGGCGAGGGCGAGCGCCTCTATGGCGTGCTGTGCGAGCCGCAAGGCCCGCGCCGGGGCGCGACGGTGATGATGCTGTCGACCGGTTACGACCGCATGTCGGGATGGGGCCGGATCACCACCCGCATCTGCCGGGACCTCGCGCGCGCGGGCATTCCGGCCTTCCGTTTCGACTTCGCCAATGTCGCGGACAGCCCGCCCTGCCCGCAGGCGCCCGCGCAGGTCATGTACAGCGAAAGCCTCGTCAGCGATGTCGGCGAGGCGCTGGCCTTCCTGGAGGCGCGCGGGCTCTCGCCGGTCGTCCTGACCGGCCGCTGCAGCGGCGGCTACACCGCCTTCAGAAGCGCGATCCGCTACGGGGCGGTCAAGGCCGTCGTTCCCGTCAACCCGTTCGACTTCGCCTTGGCACCGGATACGGACGTCGATGCCCTCATCAACGCGTCGCTCCAGCCGCTCGCCAGCTATGGCGAAAAAATGCGCAGCGGCGGATTCTGGAAACGGGTCCTGCGAGGGGAAGTCAATGTGGTGCGGGGCGTGCGCAACCTGTCGCGGATGATCCTTGCCAAAGGCACCGCGACCGCATTGCCGCTTCTTGTGCGCTTCCCGTTCCTGTCACGCAACGTGACCGCGGCGGCGCGCGATTTCAAGGCCGTCGCCGCGAACGGGACGCGGGTATCGCTGATCTATAGCGAGGGCGACATCGGCGTGCCCAATCTCGAAGCGCGCTTCGGCAAGCGGGGGTATCTGCTCGCACGCTACGACAATACGAGCCTTGCCTTCCTCGCCGACGCCGACCACAACCTGACGACCGCACCGGCCCGGCAATATTGGCAGGCCGAGCTCGAGAAGACCGCGCGGCAGTTTCATCCCTGACCGAACCGCGGCATCATCCTGCCGCCGGTATTATTCCGCCGCTATCCGTTCTGGAGCCGTGTCTGCCGCGTCGCGATCGGCAAGCGGCAGGCCGAGGACGTGCGCCAGCTTGCGCGCGGCGTTTTCCCAGGTGAACGTGGCGGCCTGGCGCCGCCCGGCGTCCCGCATCCGGGCCGAGAGTTCGGCATTGTCGGCAAGCGCGCGGATCTGCTCGACCCAGCGGCCGGCGTCGTGCGGATCGGCGGTCAGCGCGGCCTCGCCGCAGACTTCCGGCAGGGCGCCGCAGGGGGCGACGACGGCCGGACAGCCGAGGATCATCGCTTCGAGCGGCGGCAGGCCGAAGCCTTCGGTGGTCGAGGGGCAGGCGAAGGCGCAGGCATGGATCATCAGCGCGGCAAGCTGAGCGTCGTCGACATGGCCGATGAAGCGCACGTTTTCCGGCACAAACGCGCCGAGGCGCTGGAAGTCCTCGCGCGAGGCGGCGCCGAACAGCACGAGCGTCATGTCGCCGAGACGTGGATCCGCAAAGGCCTCCAGCAATACCGGGATGTTCTTGTGTGCCTGGGTGTTGGCCAGCGCCAGGACATAGCGGCCCTTTTCCAGGCCGTTTGCGGCGATGACGCTGTCAGCGGGGCGGTACGCCAGGACGTGGTCGCAGCCGTTGTGGATGACCGTGATCCTGTCGGCCGGCGCGACGCCGTAGCGCACGAGCTGCTGCTTGGAATATTCCGAGACCGTCAGTATCTGCCGGTTCGTCCGCCCGACGAGGGGCTGGAGGAACTTGTACCAGAGGCGAAAGCCCCGCGAATAGGATTGCGGCGTCAGGTGCACCTGCGCGTCGTGGATCATCGTCACGGCGCGCGGGTGAAGAACCGGCCCGAGATTGCACAGGCTGACCAGCGTGCCCTTGCGCGCCAGCCAGGGAAGGCTGATCTGCTCCCAGGGAATGTCCTTGGCGATGCCGCTCAGAAAGCTCGTCCTGACGATCCGCGTCCTTGAGAGCGCAAGGTTCCTTTTCGCCGTCGCGGGGGCGAGCACGAGCGTCTCGGGCGCGCCGTCCAGAGGCGCCAGAAGGCGGTCCAGCGCCTGGATGAGCTCCTGGGCGACGCGGTGGACGCCTGTCGGGGCCGCCGCCAGAAATTTGCCGTTGAACACGATCGGCGTCATGCCGGTTTGCGCTTTCATGCCGTAAGCCTCATGTTTTCCGCCGTCATGGCGAATCCAGGAAGGTTGCCAAGGAACCTGCGAAGCTCCCTTTCGAAGCGCCGCGGTTCGAACTTGAGGGCGTGGGCGCGGATTTCCGCCGGGGAGAACCGGCCGGCCTCCTTCTCGAAACGGGCGAGCGCGGCCATCAGGGCCTCGACGCTCTGCTCGTGGAAGAAGAGGCCGGTCTTGCCGTCCACCACCGTCTCCAGCGCCCCGCCCCGGCCGAAGGCGATCACCGGGCGGCCGCTCGCCATCACTTCGAGCGGCACGATGCCGAAATCTTCGACGCCCGGATAAAGGAGCGCCTTGCAGGCGGAGAAATGGGCCTCCATCTCCGCATCCGATACCGATCCGAGGAACTGCACCGTCGGGCCGGCCGATTGCCTGAGCTTGGCGGAGGCGCCGTCGCCGAGCACGACGAGCGGAAGGTTCATCTGCGTGCAGGCGGCGACCGCCAGCTCGATCTTCTTGTATGGCGTGATCTGGCCGGCGCACAGATAGTAGTCCTTCGGGCCGTCGGAGATCCTGAAGCGGCTGACCTCGACGGGCGGATGGATGACGGCCGCGTCGCGCCGGTAGAACTTCTCGATGCGCTTTGCGACATAGCCGGAGTTGGCGATGAAATGGTCGACGCGGTGGGAGGTCGTGACGTCCCATTGCCGCAGCTTCGGCGCGGCAAGCGCCAGCACGGTGCGCGCGAGGAAGCCGGACTCGGCCATGTACTGGGGATAGAGGTCCCATATGTAGCGCATGGGCGAATGGCAGTAGCAGACATGCACGGCATCCGGCCGCGTGATGACGCCCTTGGCCGGGCCCGCCTCGCTGGAAATGACGAGATCGTACTCGGTCAGGTCGAGGGATTCCAGCGCGTATGGCATGAGAGGCAGCATCTTCTGGTAATGCTTCCGCCCGCCGATCTTCTGGAGGAAGGACGTGGTCAGCTTGTGGCGCCGGATCTTCGGCGACAGCTTTTCCGGATCGGCGACGAGGGTGAAGATGTCGGCCTCGGGGAAGATGTCGCAGAAGGTTTCGAGAACCTTCTCGCCACCGCGCATGCCGACGAGCCAATAATGAACCAGGGCGACCTTCACCGCGAACTCCCTCGGGCTGGTTGTGTATTCCAGCGAGGGTTACGCCAACAATATCGAGAAACCGTGAAAAGGATCGTTAGACTTCGAGTAAAAGCCTATCCGGAAGGTATTTCCTGATCGAATCCGGGAAAAACCGGGGGTGGAAACGCAAACAGGATTAACGATTCACTAAAAATCGACCGGGTTTTACCCGATGGCAGGCCTGATTTGAAGCAAGAATGCGTCATGCCGGCCGGATCGGTATCTCATGACTGCCACGCGCCACTTTCTTAATGTTTTCGTGGCTTCCTTCTCAAGAAAAATTGCTGGTAGAGATCTGTTCGACAATGAATTTCGATGATTTCAAGGATTGTATCGTCGTCGTGGCCCATCCCGACGACGAGATATTGTGGGCGAGCTCCCTGCTTGCTTGCGCGAAGAAGATCATCATGTGCTACGGCGACAGTCCGGAAAGCGCGCAGGTCAGCGCAGGCCGGCGTGCCCTTCTTCGCCAGTTCCCGCTGAAATCGGTGGTCAGCCTCGATATAACCGAAGCCCGCGTCTACCAGATGGCGGACTGGCGCCGGCCCGTGGAAACCGCCCACGGCATCCGCTGCGGCCGCGACGGTGCCTATGCACGGAATTTCCGGCTGGTGATGGACGCGCTGCGCGAGCATCTCGACGACGGCGATCTGGTCGTCACCCACAATCCCTGGGGCGAGTACGGCCACGAGGAACATGTTCAGGTCTACCGGGCCGTTTCCGCCTTGCGGCAGCAGAAGGATTTCCGCCTGTTCGTGACGGGCTATGTCAGCGACAGGGTGCTTCACTTCATGGAGAGGAACGTCCCGCGCCTCGGCCTGGCATCCGCCATGCTGCCGACCGACAAGGCGCTTTGCAGCGAGTTGAAGCAGCTATACGAGGCCCATGATGCCTGGACCTGGGATGCCGGCTATGAATGGCCCGACCGGGAATGCTTCTACGAGGTCACCAAGCCGGACGCACCGCTTCGCGCCGGCGAAAGGACCATGGCGTCCCTGCCCGTCAACGTTCTCTGGCTCGATGGACAATTGCCGCTCTGGCGCCGCGTCTACCGCGGGGTGAAACGACGCCTGCGCTCGCTTTCCTAGGCTCTTTCACGTCCTGCGCGGGCGAGGGCTGAGGACGGCTGGCTCCGCGGGCGGCCGGCGCCCAGCAACTCCGCGTAGAGGTCGATCAGCGCTTCGGCCCAGGCGTCCTGCGTATTGGCGAGGGTCATTCCGTTCGCGCGCGCGCGCTCGCTCATTCCGCGCATCGCCTCCGGCGCCATGCCGGCCATCGCGCGAAGCGCTGCGGCGAAGGCGGCGTTGTCCTGCGTGTTGCAGGCGACGCCCATCCCCCGCTCGACCACCTCGTCGGCCAGGAAGGCCATGTCCGTCAGGATGAGGGGAACGCCGCTCGCGGCCGCTTCCGCGGCCACGAGGCCGAAGGGCTCGGGAAGGCGAGAGGGAATGACGAGCGCCCTCGCCTTGCCGATCAATCCGCCGATTTCCGCCTGCTCGCGCCAGCCGTGGAACCGCATTTCCGGATATTGCGCCTCCAGTTCGGCGCGCATGGGACCATCGCCGATGATCTCGAGCGGCACGCCGGCCAGGCGCGCCGCGGCGAGTGCATCCTGCGCGCCCTTTTCCTGCTCGAGGCGTCCGATGAAGAAGAAGCTTTCGTTGCGTTCGGCGGCGATGCGGCCGGCGACGAACGGCATGGCGGGGTTGCGCACCGCCCGCAGGTCGCGTGCCCGGTACCCGGCGCGCGTGAAACCCTCGATCATCTTTTCATGGATGAGGACGATCCTGCCCCACGGCACGTCCCGCCCCATGGCGGAGAACAGCCGTGCCTGCCGGGCGGTACGCCACAGCTTCTGCGCGTAGGAGCGCCGGTCGCAGTGAGTAGCGATGCAGCCCGCACCAAGCGGCACGCGCATGCATCTTTCCTCCCGGCGATAGTTCATGAAGGCGCCGTTCGGGCAGGCATGGAAGAAATCGTGCGCGTGGATGGCCGTGCGTCCGGCGACCCTGCGCAGCGGCACGAAGATCGAAGGGGACAGGATCTGGGACCAGACATGCGTGTGGTAGACCGTGCCCGGCGTGTCGTTCCGGTCGATCCAGTCCGAAAGCAGCGCGCTTGCGGAGCGGTTGTTGATGCCGTTGACCGCGGATGCGAGCGGATTGCCGCCGAGAAGGGCCTTCTGGCCGAGCGTCACGACATCGACGCCGAGTTCGGCGAATGCGGGGTTGTCGCCGTCGTCTCCGGCGATCATCGTGACGGAAATGCCGCGTGCCCTCAAAAGCCGCAGGAGCAGGAGCACGAGCGTGGTCGCTCCGCCCCGTGCGATGGAGAAGTCGTTGAGCAGGACGACACGCGATATGGGCGTCACGGCGCTCATCGATACCCCGATGCATGGAAGACGGGGAAGCCGACGATGCGAGGAACCCCGGCCACGGGACGCCAGCGCGGCGCCGCGATGGCGGTCACGATTTCCGGTTTTCCTTCGACGACAGGCACGATCAACCCCCGGGCACGACGAATCGATGGGAAACCGCAGGTAGAGCGGCGTCCCTTCGCCACGTTAGCGCGCGTTCGTCTCGATATCGATAACGCAGCGGGAAAACGGCTGCCCGCCGCCGCCGGGGCGCCTGCATATTGAAGGTATGTTTAATAGCAATATAAGATTGCCCTTCATTACCTTTCGCCCATGCGCGGGGGCGTTGCTTCCGGGCCAGGCTCTCAGCCGGCGCGCGGAACGCTGCGCTGCTCCTCCTGAACGATGATCGGGCCGACCGGCGTCAGGCCGCGCTGCCTGAGGAGCGAAACCGCGCTTTCAACGCTTTTCCGGCTGAACCGGCTTCCCAGGACGGCGAAGCGGTCCGCTGCGATTTCCACGGCGGGAACGGGCTTTTGCTGGTCGAAACGCCCGGCATGGACGATGACGAGATCGAAGCGGCACCCGCTCGCCTCCAGCCAGTCCACCAGGGCGCCCGTTTCGGTGCCCCGCCGTGTCGAGACACGGGGCGACCTGCGCCCCGCCGGCATCAGCCAGAAGCCTCCCGTGTCGGAGAGAGTGACGAAATCCCCCTCTATTCTCTGGAGGGAGACGGAATCGAGCAGGCCGGGAAGCCCCACGGCCGATGCCTGCCGCGTCAAGGCGGCTTCGGCGTCCGCATCGACGAGGAGAACCGAGCTGCCGGAACGGGCGGCCGTGCGCGCCAGTTGGAAGACGGTGCGGGCGGCATTGCCCTGCACCTGCGTGGAGTAGAGGACGACCGAGTAGTTCGACCGGCCCTCGGCTTCCGCGACGAGCTGCTGCGCGATGTCGAAATGGCTGCCCTCCACGGCGTCTCCGGATGGCGCCTGCCGCGCATTGCGCGGCAGCGGAAAGGCCAGGGTGTGCTGCCGGTCGGCGTCGTCGTGCGCCGGAGGCGCCCGTTCCCGTTTCCTGCGGCGGCGCAGCCATCCAAGCAGCCGCGACGGCAGGCGTTCCCCGGCCGGGCGCCTTGCCGCGTCGGCTGCCTCTTCCGGCCGGTCGTCCTCAAGCGGCTTGCGGTCACGGGCGAGCGCGATGCCGCAGCCGAGCAACAGGCCGAGCACCGTCGCGCCGGCGATGATGAGGGAGCGCTTGGGGCCCGCCTTGGTCAGCGGCACCTGCGCGACCGAGATGATTTGCGGATTCTCGCTGACCGTGCGTTCCTGGCCGGAGAGCTGGCGGGTGCGCAGCAGGAAGGATTCGTAGACCGCGCGGTCGCTGGCGAGCTTGCGCTCCAGCTCGCGCAGGCGAACCATCGACTGGTCCGACTCGTTCAGGCTCCCCTTCAGCGCGGCAAGGTTCTTGCGGAGCAGCTCGCGCTGGTTCTTCAACTTCTCGCCGTTGCTGGCGAGCGCCGTCGTGAAGTCCTTCAACTGCCCTTCGAGAAGCGCGGAAACCGCGCGCGTCCTTGCCTTGGCGCTCATGAGGGACGGATGGCGCTCGCCGAAGGAGGACTGGAGCACCGACTGCTGCTCGAGCGCGGTATGGTAGCGCGTGCGCAGTTCGATGATCGCCGGCGTCAGGGAGGAATCCGGCGTCGACCGCAGATATTCCGGGTTGGAGCGCGCGCGGGCGAGCTCGGCGATCTGGGCCTCGTTCTCCGCGATGCTCGCGGAAATGCGCGTGATCTCGGTATTGGTGTCGGTGATCTGCTGCTCGGCGGTCGGCCGGCCCGCGACATCCACGAGGTTGTGTTCCGCCTTGTAGGCCTGGATCGCGCGGTCACCTTCCTCGACGGCCTTTTCCAGGCTCGCCAGTTGGGCCGAAAGGTCCGTCGTCGCCTGGCGCACCAGCCCGTTGTTCATCTCGAGGCGGGTCTGGATATAGGTGTCGGCGATCGCGTTGGCGATCCGCGCGACCTTTTCCGGATCGTACGACGTCACGGAGAGGTCGATGACGAAGCTCGCCTTGTTGAGCGTGGCGGCGATCGCGCCCTGGAGCGTGGCGAGCGCGCGCTGGGTGCGCTTCTCCCGGTCGGGCTCATAGGGTTGCGCCGCGCCGAAATCCGGGTCGTCGGCAAGGCCCTGCGATTCCACCACCGCGGAAAGGACCTTCACGGAGGTCAGGATGTATTGCTGGTTGAGGGTGCGCGCCTCCGTGGCGCGGCTCTCGCCGTTGATCTCGCCGTCCACGATCCGCGAGCCTTCCGGGTCCACCAGGATGCTGACGGTGGAGACGTAATAGTTCTTCATGAGCTGCGAAAGGAAGACCGACGCCACGCAGAAAAGGGCCGTGAGGGCGACGATCATCAGGAAGCGGTTGCGCAGGACGGAAAACACATGCGCGAAATCGATCTGCGGAATGGTGCCCGCGCTCTGCACGTCCTCTCTTTCGGCGTGGGAAATGTTGCTGTCGACCATGCTTCGGCACCGTTGGGTGGTCTTGCGGACCGTGACGATGGGAATCACGGCTGCTCGGCGCGATGGTATTTTCGATGAGTTAACATATCATTTACCGTAATTTACGCTCACCTGCCCCGGCTACCGAGCTTTAGGCCGGCCACGCGAAGGCGCGGCAAGGCAAGTCGGGCATTTTGACCTTTTCTTCATGCTCCTCGCGTAAGGAGAGGTCGCGGTGGCCGCACGCCGGGAACCGGAACGGGCAGGTTCTAAGTGGATTTCAATGTCGAACGTACGTTCATTCGAGGCCGGTGACGTTGACGCTGTCGCGGATATTTTCCAGCGGCTGCTGCGCAAGGACCGCGCCCCGGCAAGCGCCGATCTCAAGGACTATCTCGGCGCGCTCTATCTCGGCGCCGAAAGCCGGGACGCCCGCCTCGGCTCGCGCGTCCATGTCCGCGCCGACGGCACGGTATCCGGCTTCATCGGCGTTCTTCCCGTGGAAATGGAATTCGAGGGACGTCGTGTTCTGGCGGCCAATTGCGGCTCCTTCGTCAGCGACGACCGCGACTGCGATCCGTTCGCCGGCGCGCGCCTGCTGCGTGACGTCCTGTCGGGGCCGCAGGACCTTTCCTTCAGCGAAACGTCGAACGACGTCTCCACCGATATGTGGCGGAGCATGCGGGCGCGCGTTCTCGGCCCCTACAGCCTCGAATGGCTGCGCGTCCTGCGACCGGCCGCCTTCGCCGTCGAGGCGGCTGCGCGGCGCGTTGCGGCGGCAAGGCTGGCAAGGCCCCTTGCCAAGGCGGCCGATGCAGTGCTGTGCAGGCGCGGCAGGCCGCGGGCATGGACCTACTATACGCCGCTCGCGGGCAAGGCGGACGCGTTCCTCGACGAACCGGCCTCCGACGGCGAATTCATCGATGCCCTGCCGCTTGTCGTGCAGGGATTTTCCCTGCGCCCGCGCTGGGAGCGGCCGGTGCTGGAGACCATGCTCCGGCACGCCGCGCGCAAGGCGCTGCATGGCGAGCGGGTCCAGCATCTCGTCAAGACCCGCTCCGGCAAGGCGATCGGCGCGTATCTCTATTATGGCGATGCCGGCGGCATAGGCCGGACGGTGCAGGTCCTGTCGGCGCCGGGCCAGGAATCGATCGTCGTCGAGTGCCTTCTTCGCAATGCGCACGAGCGCGGTCTCGCCGCGATCCGCGGCCAGACCCAGCCGGCGCTTCTGGAGGCGATGATCGGCAAGAAATGCGCCTTCCTCCAGGCCTCTTCCACTGTGGTGCACTCCCGCGACCCCGCCCTTCTCGAGGCGATGACGTCGGGCAGGGCCTTTCTCAACGGCCTCGTCGGGGAAGGCTGGACGCGCCTCATCGGCGATCGGTTCGGGTAGCTGCAATGTGCGGGATAGCAGGATATAACGGAAATACCATCGCACCCGGCGAGGCTGTGGATCGCCTTGGCCGCATGGTCGGGGCGTTGCGCCACCGCGGGCCTGACGGTGACGGCATCCTCGTTCGTGGCGAAACGGGCCTTGCCCATACGCGTCTTTCCATCGTCGGCCTTGCCGACGGGGCGCAGCCGATGACCAGCGCGGACGGCGGGCTTGCCGTCTCCTTCAACGGCGAGATCTTCAATTACGTGGAGCTTCGCGAGGACCTGAAGGCGCGCGGCCACCGCTTCCGCACGACCAGCGACACGGAGGTGCTGCTCGCCTCCTATGCGCAGAAGGGCCTCGACTGCCTTGCGGATTTCAACGGCGACTTCGCCTTCGCCCTGCACGATGTCCGCAGCCGCACGCTGGTGCTCGCCCGTGACCGCATGGGCGTGCGTCCCCTCTTCTATACCGAGCAGGGCGGCATGCTCTTCTTCGCCTCCGAGATCGGTGCGCTGCTCGCCCTGCCGGGCGTGACGGCGGAGATCGATCCGCTGGCGCTCGACCAGATCTTCACGCTCTGGTGCCCCATTCCGCCGCGCACCGCCTATCGCGGCATCCACGAGCTTCCCCCCGGTCACGTCATGATCGTGCAGGACGGCCGGCGCACGGTGCGGCCGTGGTGGCAACTCTCCTATCCCGACCGCGCCGATGCGCCCCCCGCCGGCCGGGTGGAGACGCAGGCCGAAGAACTGCGCGCGCTGCTGGACGATGCCACGCGCATTCGCCTGCGGGCCGACGTGCCGGTCGGCGCCTACCTTTCCGGCGGCCTCGACTCGTCCTTCATCGCGGCGCTGGCGGCGCGAAGGGTGACGCATGGTCTCAGGACATTCTCCCTGACCTTCCGCAGCGCCGAGCACGACGAAAGCGCCTGGCAGCGGCAGGTTGCCGCGACGCTCGACGCCGAGGCCGACAGCGTCGAATGCACCGGCGGAGAGATCGTCGCGCGCATGCCGGATGTCATGCGGCATGTCGCCTGCCCGATCCTGCGCACGGCGCCCGTTCCGCTTCACCTGCTGTCGGCGCGGGTGCGCGCGCGGGGCATGAAGGTGGTGCTGACCGGTGAGGGCGCGGACGAGGTCTTCGCGGGCTACGACATCTTCCGCGAAGCGCGGGTGCGGCGTTTCTGCGGGCGCCAGCCGGGATCGGCCCGGCGCACGCAGCTCTTCCAGCGGCTCTATCCCTACCTGCCGGGCCTCAGGCAGCAGACGCCGGAATATCTCGCGCGCTTCTTTTCCTTCGGGTCCGAAGCGCTCGACGACCCGCTCTATTCCCATCGGCAGCGCTTCCGGTCCACCGCCGCGGCGAAACTGTTCTTCTCCGCCGGTCTCAAGGAGGCCATCGGCGACTACGATGCCGCCGCCGACCTTGCCGGGCGCCTGCCGGCCGATTTCGCCCGCTGGCATCCGTTGCATCAGGCGCAATATATCGAGACGGCCTTCCTTCTGCCGGGCTATATCCTGTCCAGCCAGGGCGACCGCGTGATGATGGCGAATGCGGTCGAAGGTCGCTTCCCCTTCCTCGATCACCGGGTCGTTTCCTTCGCCGCAGGCCTTTCGCCCGATGCCAAGCTGCTCGGGCTGCGCGAGAAGCACGTCCTCAAGGAAGCCGCGCGCGGCATCGTGCCGACCGCGATCATCGACCGCCCCAAGCAGCCCTACCGCGCGCCGGACGCCGAAGCCTTTTCCGGCGCCGCGGCATTCCTCGACACTGTCCTGGCGCCGGAGCGGCTGGCGGAAAGCGGGCTTTTCAATGTGCAGGCCGTGGGCAAGCTGAAGGAAAAGGTCCTCAGGAAACAGGTCGCCGGCTTCCGCGACAACGCGGCCTTCATCGGCATCCTTTCGACCGAATTGCTGCGCGGAACCGACACCGCGCAATCGTCACAAACCTTATCGAACATCGGGGCAAGCTGAGCATGACCGCAGAGACCCAGGCCGCAATCCGCGCCTTCATCGTGGAGAATTTCCTGTTCGGCGACGAGAGCCATCCGCTGCCGGCGGATCTGTCGCTGATCGACAACGACCTCATCGATTCCACCGGCATTCTCGAGCTCGTGGGCTTCCTGGAAGAGCGGTTCGCCATCAAGGTTGCCGATGCCGACATCGTGCCCGCCAATCTCGACACGATCGAACGGATCTCCGGCTTCATCGCCCGCAAGCAGGCGGCCTGACGGCGGAAGCGGCCATGCGAATCGAGCATTATCTTCGCAACAGCGTTGCGCGCGACGGGACCAGGACGGCAATCGTCGCGGGCGACGTGCGGCTGAGCTACGACCGCTTTCTCGACCTTGCCGCCCGCATGGCGACGACGCTTCGCAGCCGCGGCTTGCGCCGGGGCGACCGCGTCCTCATCCTGCTCGACAACGGCTGGCAGGCTGCGGTGACGGTTCTCGCCACCTGGCTGGCGGGGGCGGTCATCTGCCCCGTCAATCCGGCGTCCAAGGCGCCCCGCCTCCAGCACATCGAGCAGGACTGCACGCCTGCGATGGTGGTGGCGGAGGGGCGGCTCGAAAGGCTCGTCGCGGATGTCGACGCGCTTTCCGCCGTGCCGCGGCTGGTGACGGGCGCAGCGGGCAGCTTCGAAGCGGGGCTGGAGGCCGCGCCGTTTGCCGGCGAAGCTTTTCCGGACACCGATCTTGCGGCCCTGATCTATACCTCCGGTTCGACCGGCGTGCCGAAGGGCGTGATGCTGGCCCATGAGAACATGGATGCGGCCGCACGCTCGATCTCGGCCTATCTCGGCAACACTGCGGCCGACACGATCCTCGTCGTGCTGCCGATGTCCTTCGGCTACGGGCTCAACCAGCTCGTGACCGCCATGCTTTGCGGCGCGACGCTCGTCATCGAAAAATCCTTCGCCTTTCCGCAGGCGGTTTTCGAGAGGATCCGCGACGAGCGCGTCACCGGCTTTGCGCTGGTGCCGGCCATGGCCGCCATGATGATGCAGGCGCGCGAACTCGATCCGTCGCTCTTTGCGAGCCTGCGCTATGTCACGAGCGCGGCCGCGCCCCTGCCGCCCGCCCATCTCGACTGGCTGCGTGCCTTCCTGCCGCATGCCCGCCTTTTCTGCATGTACGGCCAGACCGAATGCACCCGCGCGACCTATCTCCCGCCGAAGGAGATCGACGCCCGGCGCGGCTCGGTCGGCATCGCCATTCCCGGCACGCGGGCCGAGGTGGTGGACGAGGCCGGACTGGCCGTGCCGCCGGGCGCGGTCGGCGAACTGGTGGTGAGCGGCCTGAACGTGATGCGGGGCTACTGGAAAAACGAAGCGGCGACCCGCAAGGCACTTCGGCCCGATCCGAATACCGGCACGATCCGCCTTCATACCGGCGACCTCTTCACGGCGGACGCCGACGGCTATCTCACCTTCGTCGCCCGCACCGACGACATCATCAAGTCGCGCGGCGAGAAGGTCGCGCCGAAGGCGGTGGAGGACGTGCTGCACCGGATGCCGGGGGTCGCGGAGGCGCTCGTCGTCGGCGTGCCGCACGAGGTTCTCGGCGAGGCCGTGAAGGCGCTCGTCGTCGCCACCGACCCGGCGCTGACGGAGCGGGACGTCATGCGCTTCTGCGCGCAGAACCTGGAGGACCACATGGTCCCGAAGATCGTCGAATTCCGGCAGTTCCTGCCGAAAACCGAATCCGGCAAGGCCAGCCGCAGGCTGGCCGCCGCCCTCTGACAGGATCGAACCCATGACAGCACCGATGTCCCGCACGCCCTCCTTCGCACCGCTGGTGCTCGATCCGGAAGCGGAGGTCGAGCGCATCGCCGCCTGGATGCGGGCGCGGCTGCGTCTCGATCTGCGCAAGCGCGGCCTCGTGCTCGGCCTTTCCGGCGGCATCGATTCCAGCCTCTCGGCCGCGCTTGCGGTGCGCGCCCTCGGGGCGAAGAACGTCTTCGCCCTCTTCATGCCGGAGAACGATTCCGACCCGGAGAGCCTGCGGCTCGGGCGCAGCGTCGCGCAGACCTTCGGCATCGAAAGCGTGGTGGAAGACATCGGGCCGACGCTTGCCGCCATGGGCTGCTACGAGCGCCGCGACGCCTTCATCCGCGAGGCGGTGCCGGAATACGGCGCCGGCTGGGCCTCCAAGATCGTCTTCGACAATCCGATGACGTCGGGCGGCTACAACATCTCCTCCCTTGTCGTGCGGTCCCCTGATGGCGAGACGCGCAAGGTGCGCCTCGGCGCGGGCTCCTATCTCGGCATCGTCGCGGCGACGAACATGAAGCAGCGCACCCGCAAGCAGCTCGAATACTATCACGCCGACCGGCTGAACTTCGCCGTGCTCGGCACGCCGAACCGGCTCGAATACGACCAGGGCTTCTTCGTCAAGAACGGCGACGGCGCGGCCGACATCAAGCCGATCGCCCATTTCTACAAGTCCCAGGTCTACCAGCTTGCCGCCTATCTCGGCGTGCCCGCCGAGATCCTCTCCCGCCCGCCGACGACGGATACCTATTCGCTGCCGCAGACCCAGGAGGAATTCTACTTCGCCCTGCCCTACGACAAGATGGACATCTGCCTCTACGGCCTGGAGAACGCCGTGCCGGCCGCAACCATCGCGGAGGCGACGGGGCTGAAGGCGGGCGAGGTCGAGCTGGTCTGGGCCGACATCGCGGCCAAGCGCAAGGTCGCGCGCTACCTGCACAGCCAGCCGCTCGTCATGGGCTGACGAAAAAGGCCGGGGCCGCTTCCGCAGCCCCGGCCCCGATTGTCGTTCCTGGCCGGCTCAGGCGAGCGCGGTGACCTGGATCTCGACCAGCAGTTCCGGCGTGGCGAGGCGGGCTTCCACCGTGGCGCGGACCGGCAGGTTGTCCTTGTCGACCCACTGGTCCCAGACCTCGTTCATCTGGCTGAAATGGGCGATGTCGCGAAGCCAGATGCTCGCGCTTATCAGCTTGGCCTTGGAGGTGCCGGCCTCGGCGAGCAGGGCGTCGATCTGCGCCAGGATGTCGCGGGTCTGGGCGACCGTGTCGGCGCCCTTGCCGGTGACGCCGGCCGTGGTGACGACGCCGTTGACGACGACGGCGCCGCAGAAGCGCTGGCCGGGCTTGATACGCTTGATCATGGATGTCCTCCTTTTGGAACGAAACGGTTCGGCCGTATGCGTGGCCGCGCGGCATCCATGCCCGAAAGGCTGAGGAAGTGCAACGCGCAGCCCGCCCGGCGTCAGCGTCTCTGCACGCCCGGAAGGACGCAGAGCATCTCGAAAAGCAGGTTCGCCGCCGTTATCGCCGTGTTGCCGGAGGGATCGTAGGGCGGCGAGACCTCGACGAGGTCGCAGCCGACGAGGTTGAGGCCCCAGCAGCCGCGGATGATCTCCAGCGCCTGGATCGTGTTGAGGCCGGCGATCTCGGGCGTGCCGGTGCCGGGCGCGATCGACGGGTCGAGGCTGTCGATGTCGAAGGAGAGGTAGACCGGGCGGTCGCCCATCTGTGCGCGCACCTCCTCCATCAGCGGCGTCAGCGACTTGTGCCAGCACTCTTCCACCTGGACGACCCGGAAGCCCTGCTCGCGCGGCCAGTCGAAATCGTCGGCGGCATAGCCGGTGCCGCGCACGCCGATCTGGATGCAGCGCTTCGTATTGAGCACGCCGGCCTCGACGGCGCGGCGGAACGGCGTGCCGTGGGCGATGGGCTCGCCGAACATGTGCTCGTTGATATCGGCATGGGCGTCGACATGGATGAGGCCGACGGGGCCGTATTTCTCCGCCATGGCGCGCAGGATCGGATAGGAGAGCGTGTGGTCGCCGCCGAGCGTCAGCGGCTTGCAGCCGTCCTTGATGATGCCGCGATAGGCATCGGTGATGATGTCGACGCATTTCGGCAGGTTGAACGTATCGATCGCCACGTCCCCGATGTCGGCCACCTGGAGGCTGTCGAAGGGGGCCGCGCGGGTCGCCATGTTGTAGGGGCGGATCATGCAGCTCTCGGTGCGGATCTGGCGCGGCCCGAAGCGCGTGCCCGGCCTGTTGGACGTGCCGATGTCCATGGGAATGCCCACGAAGCAGGCGTCGAGCCCTTCGGTGGTCGGCTGCGTCGGCAGGCGCATCATGGTGGCCGGGCCGCCGAAGCGGGGCATCTCGTTGCCGCCGAGCGGCTGGTTGAAGGTCTTCGTCGTCATCTCGGTTCCTCCGGCGGGCCGTTCGTTCCTGCGGGCCGCATACTGCCCACGGTTCTAAAGGATTCGGCCTGCGGGAGAAAGCAAGGCTAGGTCCAGGCGTAGCGCACGATGTGGAAGAAGACCGGCGCGGCGAAGACGAGGCTGTCGGCGCGGTCGAGCATGCCGCCGTGGCCCTCGATCATGTGGCCCCAGTCCTTCACCCCGCGGTCGCGCTTGATCGCCGAGGCGACGAGGCCGCCGAAGAAGCCCATGATGCAGGCAAGGCCCGCGAGCGTCCCGGCCTCCAGCGGCGAGAACGGCGTGAGCCAGTAGAGCCCCGCGCCCATCAGCGACGCGCTGGCGATGCCGCCGACGAGCCCCTCCCAGGTTTTCGACGGCGAGATGGACGGCGCGACCTTGTGGCGGCCGAAGAGCTTGCCGAAGATATATTGCAGGACGTCGCAGCCCTGGACGGTCGCGATCAGGAAGGCGATCAGGAGGAGGCCCCTGCCCTCGTTGCCGGGAATGGGCAGCGTCACCAGCGCCGGCACATGGCTGATGCAGTAGACGGAGAGCATGATGCCCCATTGCTGCTCGCTGACCCGCTCGAGAAAGCGGGACGTATCGCCCCGCAGCGCCGTCACGGCCGGCATGGCGAGGAAGCAGTAGACCGGAATGAAGATCGAGTAGAGCCCGTACCAGTCGATCCAGATGAGGTAGTACTGCGCCGGCACGACGACGAGGAACATGCCGAGCAGCGTCCAGCGGTCGGCATGGCGCGTGTTGGTGAGCGTCACGTACTCGCGAAGCGCGGCGAAGGAGACGAAGGCGAAGAGCGCGATCACGCCGCCCTTGCCGAAGAGGAAGGCGATGCTGATGCCCGCCACCATGATCCACCACGCCTTGATGCGTGCATTGAGGTTGTCGAGCGTTGCCGGCAGGGGCTTTGAGCTGCGCCAGGAGAGAATGCCGGCAACGAGGCTCGCCGTGGCGAGAACGGCGACGAGGCCGAGGAAGAGGCGGGTTGTGTCGTCGCTCATCGGCGGTGTCCATCCTTTCGGGGCGCAAGGGCAAGAAGTGCCGCGCGGGCGCGCTCGAGGAAGACCTTCCGGTCCTCCCCGTCTTCCAGCGTGACCGGTTCGCCGAAGACGACGCGGCAGAGCAGCGGAACCGGCAGCAGCGCGCCCTTCGGCAGCACGCGGGACATGTTCTCGATCCAGCAGGGCACGAGCTCGACATCCGGCCGTGCGGCGGCGAGGTTGTAGAGGCCGGAGCGGAAGCGCAGCAGCGGTTCCTCCGTCATGTTTCGGGTTCCCTCGGGAAAGAAGATCAGGGATTCGCCGGCATCGAGCGCCGCGAGCATGACCTGCAGCGGATCGGCCGTGCGCTCCACCCAGTTGCGCTCGACGAGAACGGTGCGCAGGAGTTTGCCCGAGATGAAGCTGCGGACGGCACCGGCCTTCCAGTAGTCCGCACCGGCGACGGCGGCCGTGCGGCTGCGCTCGGCAGGATGCAGGCAGGTCGAGACGAGGATGAAGTCGCCGTGGCTGGCATGGTTGGCGAAATAGATGCGCTGCCGGCCGTTCGGCTTGACGCCCGCCCAGATCGGCCGGACGCCGGTGACGGCACGCGACAGGCCGGCAAGCACCGCGCCGCAGGCCCTTTGCAGGAGAGATGCCTTGCCGCCGGTCATGCGCCGCCTCCCGCCGCATCGAGCAGAAGGATAGCGTAGAGTGCCATGCCGGCGGCGAGCGAGATCCGTTGCAGCCAGACGAGCCGGCGGCATCCGGCAAGGCGCTCCGGCAAGGTCCTCGTGGCGCCGTCCCCTGCCCGTAGGCCCATGCGCACCAGCACATCGTCGATGGCGGCAAGGCCCGCTTCCTCCGCGTCGTGGGACGCGGCGAGCCGGAAGAGCGCGGCATCGAACAGGAGATGGATCGAGAACGCGAGCGGCAGCAGGCAGAAGGCCAGCAGCAGCCACCAGGCGAGCGGCCCGGCGAAGCCGTGGGCGCCCGCGGTCGGCGGCGCAAGGGCGAGGATCAGCAACACCGCACCGCCGCCGATGAAACCGTTGCGCCGCAGCCGGCGGGCGGCGCTCTTGGTTGCGGTTTTCCAGGCCGTCATCGCGCCGCCTCCTCGATGAGGGCATAGGCCTCGAACGGCAGATGGACCGGTCGGCCCGCCGCCTTGATCTGCGCCACGGCCGCGGCGGCGTTCGCGGCTAGGCCGGCGCGCACCAGCCAGCACGCCGCGACCACCGCGCTGCGCTGGAAGCCGAGCGCGCAGCAGACGAGGACCGGGCCATGCCGGCGCGCCGCCTCGACCGCCAGGGCGGCCGCGCGGATGCGTGCGGCGGGTACGGGCAGCAGGTCGAGCGAGGGGAAGGCGTACCAGGCGAGGCCCGGCACCGACAGGCCCGGCAGCTCCGCCGTCATGTCGACGACCGACGCATAGGTCGCCAGTTCCCCGCGCGCCGGCATGCGGCCGAGAAAGACACCGTCGGCAATCTCCGCCGCCGGCGCCAGCCGCCGCGTCCACCAGCGGATGTTCAGCCGCGCGCCCAGCCGGCAGGGCAGGAGCAGCCAGCGGCCCGCAAGGCTCATCCGGCCGTCCGCGCTCTTCTGGAACACGCGCTCTCCCGCGCCGGCATAGCCGAGCGCGACGATGGCCAGCGCGAGAGCGGGCCAGACAAGCAGGAGGCCCGCGCCGGAAACGCGCGTTGCCGGAACGGTCAGCGCGAGGAGAAACGCGGCGCCCGCTGCATAGCAGCCTGCGAGCCGCCGGGCCTTCGCATTCTCCGTCAGCCGGAAGCCGGCAAGCGGAGAGGCCTGTCCTTGCGGGAAGAGCCAGAGGGCGAAGAGGCCGAGCAGCGCGCCCGTCGGGATGTCGATGACGTGATGCTGCCATGTGGTGAGCACGGAAATGCCGATCAGCAGGCTCCAGCCGTGCCATATCGCAAGCCATGTCCCGGCGAGCCGCCGGCGCCAATGATCCCAGACGATGACGACGAGGGCGATGTGCAGCGAGGGCGCCTGGTTGAACGGCCTGTCGAAGCCGCCGAGCACGTCGAACATGAAGCCCGGCAGCCCGTGCGTTTCCGGCCGCACGAAGATGGCCTGCAGGGGAAAGGCGATGAAGCAGGCGACGGCGACGACCTGCGCCGTGAGATACCGCCGCGCCAGCCGGCCGACGTCGTCAGGCGTGTCGTTGACGAAGAGCGAGAGCGCGTAGAAGGCGTTGATCGACCAGTAGGGGACGATGGTCCAGGCGATGAAGGGGATGTGCCCTTCCCAGCCGAAGGCAAGGTTCGGCACGGCCGTTCCCAGCGAGGCCAGCCAGTTCGACGTGCCGTAGGTCAGGTAGAAGAACGGCGCGAGGAACAGCAGCCAGAGCGCCGCCGCGCGGAAAACGGCGCGGCGGTCGACGGCACGAGCGGATGCGACACCCTCCCCCATCGTCGGCCTCAGATGCGCTCGGCCAGCGAGACGGTGAAGATGCCCCATTTGTCGATGCGCTGCTCGATCTTGCGGAAGCCGGCCGCGGCGACGAGCTGGTCCATCTCCTGCTGGGTCCGCCGCCGCATGATCCAGGCCTCGCCGCCGCGATGGGAGGTGAGCGCCCGTGCGATCATTTCGAGCTGCGGATGCCAGGGCTGGCCGGTGTAGAGAAGCAGCGATCCGGGCTCCAGCGCCCGCGACAGGCCATCGAGCGAGGCTTCGATCAGGCCATTGTCCGGGAAGAGCTCGTAGAGGCCGGAGACGATGGCAAGCGTCGGCCGCGGCTCGACAAAAGCAAGGCCATCCGCGTCGAAGGCGTCGGCGCGGTGGAAGGAGGCGATGGCCTCCAGGCCGCGCGCGGCGATCAGCGCCGCGCCTTTTTCCACGTTGACCGGCGAAAAATCCTGCAGCCGGACGCTCTCGGGCTTCGCCTCGGATGCGGCGACGGCATCGAGCACGTAGCGCCCGTGGCCGGCGGCGATGTCGAGGACACGCAGCGGCTTGCCCTCCGCCCTCAGACGCGCGAGCGCCGTGCCGATCAGCTCTTCCAGATGGATCTTCCGCTGCCGGATGCCGCGCCAGCCGATGGCGTCGAGGAACTGCCGGTCGATCAGCCGCCCGCCGGGGCCGAGGCCCCGCGCTTCGTCCTCATAGACGTAATCCAGCGTCGAGCCGGAATCGAAGCCGGTGCGCACGCCCGTGGCGAGGCCCTTGGAAAAGAGGGCGCCGAGGCGGATCGAGGCGCGCGTCAGCGCCCAGTAGAGCCCGCGCGGCGAGACAGGCGAAAGCGGCGTCGCCAGCCGGTCCGCCTCGTCGCGCGTGTAGCCGGAAAGATGCGCCCGCCGCACGTCCGTCACGACCGGCGGCTCGGCGAAGCGTGCGGCGATGAAGGCGCGCACCTTCTCCAGCGCTTTGGCGCGGTCCCGTTCGCCGAGCGTGTCGTGGTAGAAGCCGGGCAGGACATGGCGTTCCTTGATCGTGCTGCCGAGGTTCTCGAAGAAGCGGTGCTGCGGCGCATGGCGCACGACGAAATCGCTGCCGGAAATCAGAAGCTGCGTCGGCACGGTGATCGCGCGCGCATCCGCCACCACGCGATCCGCCGCCTCGTAAAGCTCAAGCAGGATGTTGGAGGCGATGGGGCGGGTGATCAGCGGATCGGCCTTGAACGAGGCGATGCGGTCCGGATCGTGGGTCAGGAAGCGGGCCTTGACGTAGGAGTTGACGAAGAACGTACCCTTCAGCTTCTGCCAGAGCGCGATGCCCTCCTTGGCGAAGGGAACGTAGAGCTTCACGTCGAAGGCCGGCGAGGCGAGCACCAGCGCGCGGATGTCGGGGGCGTAGTCGTGCACCCAGGTCGCGGCAAGTACCGCGCCGACGCTCTGGGCGACGACGGCGATCTCGTTCGTCGCGAAGCCGTCGGTCGCGCAGATGTGGCGCACGAAGCAGTCGAGGTCGCGCACCGAATGGGCGAAGGAGGGCGAATGGCCGCGCTCGCCGGGCGAACGGCCGTGGCCGCGCGCATCCCAGGCATAGAAGGCAAAGTCGTCGAGCCCGAGTTCCTCGGCGATATGGGCGACGCGCCCGCCGTGCTCGTGGCCGCGATGCAGGAGCACGATGGCGCCCTTCGCGGTGCCTGAGCGGGCCGGCCAGACGCGATAGAACAGCTCCACGCCGTCATGGCTCGCAAACGCCTTTTCGATCATGCCGTCATCCCCTTGCACAGACATCGTCCTCCCCTATACGGATGAAGACCCGTATTCGCAGTTGATTTCCAATCGGCTGCGCTTTCATTTCAGTCGCAGCAATCGAGCGGATTCGCGCTTTCATGTCGATCTATAAACTGAAATCGTCCTTCCAGGCCCTGCTCCGCCCGCTGGTGGGGCGCCTGGCCACCATGGGGCTCACCGCCAACCAGGTGACGCTCGTCGCGGCCATCGTCTCGGTGGGGATCGGCGCGCTTCTTCTCGCCCGGCCCGAGCCGGCGCTCTTCGCGCTCGTGCCGGTCTGGATGTTGCTGCGCATGGCGTTCAACGTCATCGACGGCATGCTGGCGCGCGAGCACGGCCAGAAGAGCGCGCTCGGCGGTTATCTCAACGAGATCGCCGACGTCGTTTCCGATGCCGCGCTCTACATACCCTTCGCGATGGTCGCCCCCTTGTCGCTGCCCTGGATGGCGGCGATCGTCTTCCTTGCGACCCTGACGGAATTTGCCGGCGTGCTCGGCGTCGCCCATGGCAACGGGCGGAGCTACGAGGGGCCGATGGGCAAGAGCGACCGGGCGCTGCTGTTCGGGGCGCTGGGCGCGCTCGTCGCGGCCTTCGGCACGCTGCCGGCCTGGACGTGGCATATCCAGCCGATGGCCTGCGTGCTGCTCGTCTGGACCGTCGTCAACCGCGTCCGGGCGGGGCTTGCCGAGCACTGAGCCGTCAGCGTTTTCCGGCAAAGCGGCCGGAGTCGGCCGGCCGGTCACCTGTTCCCAATGCTCGTCGGCGCGCCGCTCGAAGGTGGCGGCATCGCGCGCGTCGCTCTGGTAGAAGGCGCCGCGCGGCACGTCCGGCGCATAGGCCTGGTCGCTCCAGCCGCGCCCGTCGTCATGCGGGAAGGCGTAGCCGACATGGCCGAGCGCCGCTGCGCCCTTGTAATGCGCATCGCGCAGATGCATCGGCACGGCGGATGGCGCCTCGTTCGCCACATGGGCGAGCGCCAGCGAAATGCCGCGGCAGGCGGAATTGGATTTCGGCGCGCGGGCGACGTGCAGGGCCGCATGGGCCAGCACGATCTGCGCCTCGGGATAGCCGATCTTTTCCACGGCATGCAGCGCCGCGACGGCGGTCTGGAGCGCGGTGTTGTCGGCAAGGCCGACGTCCTCGGAGGCGTGGATCATGATCCGCCGGGCGATATAGCGCGGGTCCTCGCCGCCATGGACGAGCCGCGCGAGCCAATAGAGCGTAGCGTCGGGATCGGAACCGCGCATGGATTTCACGAAGGCCGAGACCACGTCGTAATGCGCATCGCCCGAACGGTCGTGGTTGACGGGGGCGGCCGCATAGGCCTCCTCGACCATGGCTTCGCTGATGACGACCGGTGCGCCGGGCGCGTGCCCGACCGCAAGGCTTTCCAGGACGGTCAGCGCCCGGCGGGCGTCGCCGCCGGAACGGCCGGCGATGCGGCGCAGCAGGGCGGGCTCCAGCGTGACCTCGATGCCGCGTGCCGCAAGGTGATGCAGACCACGCCGGACCACCTCTTCCATCTCCTCGATGGCCAGCGGTTCCAGTTTCAGGATGGAGGAGCGGGAAATGAGAGCGGGGGTCAGGGTGTGGTAGGGATTGCCCGTCGTGGCGCCGATGAAGTCCGCGACGCCCTCTTCGCAGAGCGCAAGCAGGTGATCCTGCTGCGTGGCGCTGAAGCGGTGCACCTCGTCCGCGAAGAGCAGCGTGGGCCGCATGCGCGCCTCGTCGGCGATCTTGCGGATGTCGGCGACATTGTTGTGGGCGGCGTGCAGCGGGCGGAAGTTCTTGCCGAGCATGTTGCCGATGGCGCGGGCGATAGACGTCTTGCCGAGCCCCGGCGGGCCGTAGAGGATGATGCTGCCGAGCCTTCCCGCAGCGATGCGCCGGCGCAGCATCGTGCCGGGGCCGATGACCCTTTCCTGGCCGATCACGTCGTCCAGCGTCGCCGGGCGCAGTTCCGCGGCGAGCGGCATGGAGCCGGTGCGCGGCGCGGCATCGAAAAGATCGGTCATGGGATCCCCCGTCGAAAGGCTCTTTCATTCCGACCGGGGCGTGAAGAGACCCGCCCGGCCGGATGACGTTCGTCTATCGGCCGGAGCGGGCGGGGTCAAAGGCAATCATGCGTCAATGCAGGCCGAAGAGGTTCAGCAGTTCCTCGCGATGGCGCACGAATTCGGGCGAGCTGCGGTCGCGGGGGCGCGGCAGGTCGATCTCGATGAGCCGTGGCGCGGCGTTTTTCTCGCGCGGCAGGATGAGGATGCGGTCGGCAAGATAGACCGCCTCTTCGAGGTCGTGGGTGACGAGGATGGTCGTCACGTCCTCGTCGCGCCAGATGCGCGTCAGCTCCTGCTGCATGCCGATCTTCGTCATGGCGTCGAGGGCGCCGAGCGGCTCGTCGAGCAGCTGGATCTCCGGCTGCACCGCCAGCGCCCGGGCGATGCCGACGCGCTGCGCCATGCCGCCCGAGAGCTGGCGCGGATAGGCGTTCTCGAAGGCCTGAAGGCCGACGAGCTGCACATAGCGGCGCGCCCGGTTCTTCCCTTCCGCACGGCCGACGCCGCGCGTGTCGAGGCCGAAGGCGACGTTTTCCAGCACGGTCAGCCAGGGCAGGAGCCGTGGCTCCTGGAAGATGACGGCGCGCTCGGCGCCGACGCCCTTCACGGCCCTGCCGTCGATCAGCACCTCGCCGCCATCGGCATTCTCCAGCCCGGCGAGGATGCGCAGCAGCGTCGTCTTTCCCGATCCGCTGGCCCCGACGATGGCAAGGCTCTCGCCGGAGCGGATGTTCAGGTTCACGTCGCTGAGGACGGGCAGCGGCCGGCCGTCCAGCGTGTAGGACTTGGAGAGGTGACGGATCGCCACCTCTCCGCGCACGGTTTCGGCGGAAAGGCTCATGGTCCTGCCTCAGTTCGTTGCGGTGTCGGGCGTGTAGAGGACGTCCTTCGCCGCAAGCTGGCCTTCCTTCAGCTTGCCCTCGCGGACCAGCACGTCGATCCAGAACTGCACGTCCCGCTCGACCGGCAGGCCGCCGGCGCGCACGCCGTAGCCGCGGAAATACTGCGCGATGTCCGGGTTCTCACCGCGCTCCTTCAGCGCCTTGGCGAGGAGCTGGCGGGTTTCTTTCGGATGCTCGCGGGCATAGTCGAGCGCGCGGGCGGACTGTTCCACGAAGGCCTTGGCGGCCTCGGGATGCGCCTTCACGAAGTCGCGGCGCAGCACCACGAAGCCGCCGGCGATCTCGCCGAGCACGTCCGTGTCGCCGAAGACCGCGCGCAGGCCGCCGTTCTTCCTGGCCGCGCCCTCGAAGGTGGTCTGCCAGTAGCCGAAGGCCGAGATGTCGACCTGGCCGGAACGCAGGACCTGCTCGAGCTGCGGACCCGGCACGACGACCTGGTTCGCCGAATCCGACGGCAGGCCGACCGAGTGCAGCGCCTCGCGGATCGTGTAGTCGAGATGGGCACCCAGCGTGTTCACCGCGATGCTCTTGCCGGCGATATCCTTGATGGCCTTGATGGGGCTGTCTTCCAGCACGTAGAAGATCGACTCCACCTCCTTGTTGATGCCGTTGGAGGGATAGGCGGCGACGAAGTCGTTGCCGCCGATGATGGAGTTGAGCACGGCCGAGGTCGCCGCGCTGCCGATCTCCACGTCGCCGGAGGCGAGCGCGATCAGCGAGGCCGGGCCGCCCGCGGCATAGCCGACATTTTCGAGCGTGATGCCGGTGCCCTCGAAATAGCCGAGCTCGGCGGCCAGCTCATGGGCGGAAAGGCCGCCCTGGCTTGCGAGATAGCGCAGCTTGACCTCCTCTGCGGAGGCCGCGCCGGCAAGGCCGAGGAAGAGGGCTGCGGAAAGCAGGAGCTTGCGGGAATGGAAGGTCATTTCGGTGTCCTTTCGGAAAATGGGAGCAGGATCAGGCGGCCGGCTGCGACCAGCGGCAGAGCTTGCGCTGGAGAAGGACGAGCACGGCATTGGCGGCAAGGCCGAGCAGGGCGAGCAGCAGGATCGCCGCGAACATCAGCGGGATCTGGAAATTGTACTGGGCGTTCATCACCTGGAAGCCGATGCCCTTGTTCGCGCCGATCATCTCGGCGGCGATGAGGAGCAGGAGCGCCGTGGTCGCCGACAGGCGCAGGCCCACGAAGATGGCGGGAACCGAGGCCGGCAGCACCACCCGGCGGAAGATGGTGAAGCGGCTCGCCCCATAGGTTCGCGCCATCTCGATGAGCTTGGTGTCGACCTCCTTCACCCCGCCGATGGTCGCAAGCAGAAGCGGAAAGAGCGTCGCCCAGAAGATGACGAAGACCTTCGACGTTTCGCCGAGCCCGAGCAGCAGGATGAAGACGGGATAGAGTGCGAGCGCGGACGTCTGGCGGAAGAACTGCAGCAGCGGATCCAGCGCCTGCTCGACGACTCGGACCTGCCCCATGACGAGGCCGAGCGGGACGCCGATGGCGACGGCCGCGAGGAAGGCGATGCCGGACCGCTGGAGGCTGATCGCGATGTCATCGACGAGCGCGCCGCTGGAAATGCTGTCCCACAGCGCGGCGAGGATGGTGTCGAGCGGCGGGAAGACGGAGGGGTTGACCCAGCCCTGCGTGCTCGAGATCTGCCAGAGCGCCAGGAAGCCCAGCACAATGCCGTAGCGGGCGACGAAGGGCGACAGGGCGGCGCTCAGCCGTCCGACCCGGGCGGGCGCCGTACGTGGACGCGCGGCCAGGCGGAAATCCGCGCCGAGGGTGGAGTTGACGTTCTCATAGGACATGACGCCCTCCTATTCGGCGGCCTGGACGGCGTTGCGCGCGCCGGCCCAGCGGTTGACGGGGAACGGCAGGCCGAGGTTTTCGCGCAGCGTCGTGCCCTCGTAGGCGGTGCGGAACAGGCCCCGGCGCTGGAGCTCGGGGATCACCAGGTCGACGAAGTCGTCGAGCGCCGTCGGCAGCCACGGCGGCAGGATGTTGAAGCCGTCGGCGGCCTCGTTCTCGAACCATTCCTGCAACGTATCGACGATCGTCTCGGGCGTGCCGACGATGGTGAAGTGCCCGCGCGCGGTGGCGACCCACTGGTAGAGCTGGCGAATCGAGAAATTGTTCTCGTCGGCGATCTGGCGGATGAGCGCCTGCCGGCTTTTCATGCCCTCGGTGGGCGGGGCGGGCGGCAGCGGGCCGTCGACGTCGTAGCCGCGCAGGTCGAGCGTCCCGCCGGTCAGGCCGTTGAGAAGCCCGACGCCGTCTTCCTCAAGGATCAGCGAGGTCAGGCGCTCGTATTTCTCGCGTGCCTCCTCCTGCGTGCGGCCGACGAAGGCGGCGACGCCCGGCATGACGAGGATGTGGTCCGGGTTGCGGCCAAGGCCCCGGGCGCGCGCCTTGATGTCGCGGTAGAATTCCTGCGCCGTCTCGATGTGCTGGTGGGCGGTGAAGATCACCTCGGCCGTGGCCGCGGCAAGCCCGCGCCCGTCATCCGACTGGCCCGCCTGCACGATCACCGGATGGCCCTGGGGCGAGCGGGGAACGTTGAGCGGCCCGCGCACCTGGAAATGTTCGCCGCGATGCTCGCTCTCGTGCAGCTTTTCCGGATCGTAGAAGACGCCGCTCTCCTTGTCGCGGATGAAGGCGTCGTCCTCGAAGCTGTCCCAGAGCTTCTTGACCGCCTCGACATGCTCGCCGGCGCGGCGATAGCGCGCGGCGTGCGGCAACTGGGTCTCGCGGTTGAAGTTCTGCGCGGTCGGATCGCCCGTCGTCGTGACGACGTTCCACCCGGCCCGGCCTCCCGAAATGAGGTCGAGCGAGGCGAATTTGCGGGCCGTGTTGTAGGGCTCCTCGTAGGTGGTGGATGCCGTGGCGATGAAGCCGAGGTTCTTCGTGAACGGTGCGAGCGCGGAGAAGAGCGTCACCGGCTCGAAGCCCGCGACGCGGGCGTTGCCGCCCTCCCTCGCCCCGCCGAAACCGATGGCGAGGTTGTCGGCCAGGAAATAGGCGTCGAAGAGGCCGCGTTCGGCCGTCTGGGCGAGTTGCCGGTGGAAGTCGAGGCTGGTTGCGCCGTCGGCCGGCTGGTCCGGATGCCGCCACGAGGCGATGTGCTGCCCGCCGCCCGGAAGGAATGCGCCAAGCCTGATCTTGCGTGTCATCTTGTTTCCTTTCGCTTCTTTTCGAAGGTGGCCGCCTTTGGCCGCAGTTTCGCGTTCCCGCCGACGGGCGGGTCTTCCATGCCTGGATGTCGCTTGATGGAAGCCGCCCGGCCGTTACCGGGGCACGGCGTGATAGCGGCCGTCCTGATAGAGCAGCGAGTGACCGGTGCCGATGCGGATCGCCTGCACCTTGCCGATGACGATCACATGGCTGTGCCGCTCGATGGCTTCCTCGACGGTACAATCGATGGCCGCGACGGCATCGACCAGCAGGGGCGCGCCGCTGATGGCGGTGGTCCATTCCGCGCCGCGGTAACGATCGGGACCGCGCAGGCCGCCACGGCCGGCGAACTGGTCGGCAAGCGTCTCATGGGCGGGGCCGACGATGTTGATGCCGAGATGGCCGTATTGCTCGACGACGGGCCAGGTCGAGGAGGTGCGGTTGAGGGAAACGAGCATGCGCGCCGGCTCGACGGAGAGCGCGGTCGCGGAGGTGACGGTGGCGCCCGTTCGCGTTTCCCCCTGCCCTGCCGTGATGATGCTGACCCCGCCGCCCAGCGTGCGCAGCGCAGCCTTCAGGCTGTCGGCATCGGCCGGATGGTCCGGCGGCACCGTACCGCGGATGTTGAAATGCGTGTTCTCGATATGGGCATTCATCGTTCCCGCTCCGCTGGAGACCCCTGAGGCTTATAGGGATACCAAACGAAAACGGGGGTCAGCAGGCACGGCTTTCTTTAATTGACTATTTTTATAGAAAATATGCACATAGAAGGATGGCGCGATGGCCGATGTTCCCAGGAAGGCCCTTGCACGCCGGGGATTGCGGCATGGCCGGCATCAGAAAGACCCGCGCCGCGCGGCCATGGCCGTCACCTCCACCTTCATGCCGGGATCGGCGAGCGCACTGACGCCGACGGCACAGCGGACGGGATAGGGCTTCCTGAAAAAGCTGCAGTAGACCTCGTTGAAGGCGGGACGGTCGGCCATGTCGGTGAGATAGATCGTCAGGTGTATGACGTCGGCGAGGCTGCTGCCGGCCTTTTCCAGCGAGGCTTTCAGGCTTTCGAGCGTGGCGACGCTCTGCGTCCTGATGTCACCCGTTTCCAGCGAACCGTCCGCGCGAAGCGGAATATGTGTCGTCATCAGGAGGTTGCCCAGGCCCGCGACGTCGGACGAAATCTCGCCCTCGTCCGTATCCTCGATGAAGAAGGGTGCGTTGTTTTCGGCCATGCGATTCTCCCTTGGCGGTGGTTGGCGGCAGCACCACCGTTTTACCATTCCGCCGTCAACCGAAAACGCCGTGCTGACGTGCGATGCAAAGCGGGTGGCGCCCGGTGGCGCTGCGCACTATGGTTTGCAGAACCCTCGCGATGGCCCGTCATTCAGGTCGGATAGGCATGCCGCTTCAAAACCGTGTCACACCGTTCGGCGAGATCGTCGCCATCGCGCAGCGGGGCCTTTTCACCGGCAATCGCGGCATCATTCACGATCCGGCGACCAGAACGCTCCTCGGCAAACGCTGGGCCGGCAAGGCATGGCTGATCTGCGCCTGCGAATACAAGAACCGTCGCCGCGTGGTGATGGGCGGCAGAAGCTGGACCGAGCTGTTTTTCCTCGACGAGGCCATTGCCCTCGCCGCCGGCCACAGGCCCTGCTTCTTCTGCCGGCGCGAAGCGGCGGAGGCATTCCGCGCCCTCTGGGCTGCGGCAAAACGGGAACCGCTTCCCTCCGCCGCCGCGATCGACGCTACGCTTCATGGCGAGCGCCTTGTGGGACGGAAGAAACGGCTGCATCCGATTGCAGGCCCGCTCCCGGCGCTTCCAGACGGCACGATCGTCGCCGTCGGAAAGGACGCGTTCACGCTTTGCGCTGGACTTGCCTATCGCTGGACCGAAGCCGGTTACGCCCTGCCGCAGGGCCTCGACAGGGCCGACGGGCTTCTCACGCCGCCTTCGACGGTGCTGGTGCTGGCTGCCGGATACCGGCCCGTTTTCCACCCCTCCATGGACGTGGCAATAAACGGTGGGTAACCTCGCCTGCATCTGTCTGGCGGCCCCGCGCCGCGCTAGAAGAGTGTGGCAAGCAATGCCTGCGGCCCGGCAAACGCCGGCGCGCGAGGGCTCGCGGTTACTTTCCGTTAACCATTAATGCCTTGCTCTAACATCAGAATCGGTTCTAAATGCGGTTTAATCCCTCATATGGGCTTGAAATCGCATTTTGAGATTCTCGACATGAATATGGCCGCAATGTTCGGACAGGCAATTTCCGAGGTCGATCAACTGATCATCGGGCAGGCGCACGAACTGTCAGACAAGTTGAAGCAGCACCGGCTGGAGATGTTCCCGCCCGTTGCGCAGAAGACCCTGCGCCAGTTCCAGCTGAGTGAGGCTGCCCACTTCCTCGGCGTCACCAGCGGCTACCTGCGCAATCTTTCGCTCGAATCCAAGGGGCCGCTGCCGCAGGTCACGCCGTCCGGCCGCCGCTCCTATACGGCCGAGCAGTTGCAGGAAATGCGCGAGTATCTGGAACAGAACAGCCGCGGCCAGCGCTATGTGCCGCGGCGGCGCGGAAGCGAGCATCTGCAGGTCATCGCGGTGGTGAACTTCAAGGGCGGCTCGGGCAAGACGACGACGACGGCGCATCTGGCGCAAAATCTCGCGCTGACGGGGCACCGCGTCCTTGCCGTCGATCTCGACCCCCAGGCCAGCCTTTCGGCGATCCACGGCTTCCAGCCGGAATTCGACGTCAACGAGAACGAGACCCTCTATGGCGCGATCCGCTATGACGACCAGCGCCGGCCGTTGAAGGAGATCATCCGCAAGACGAATTTCCCGGGCCTCGACATCGTGCCCGGCAATCTCGAGCTCATGGAGTTCGAGCACGACACCCCGCGCATTCTCGCGCAGGGCAACAGCGGCGACTACGGCCGGATCTTCTTCGCGCGGCTCGACGAGGCGCTTTCGTCCGTGGCCGACGACTACGACGTGGTGGTGATCGACTGCCCGCCGCAGCTCGGCTTCCTGACGATGAGCGCCATCTGCGGCGCCACCGCGGTGCTCATCACCGTGCATCCGCAGATGCTCGACGTCATGTCCATGTGCCAGTTCCTGCAGATGCTGGGCGAGGTGCTGAACACGCTGAAGAGCGCCGGCGGCAACATGAACCTCGACTGGCTGCGCTACCTCGTCACCCGCTACGACCCGGCCGACGGCCCGCAGACGCAGATGGTCGCCTTCATGCGCTCGCTGTTCAAGCAGCATGTTCTGACCAACCCGATGGTGCGAAGCGTTGCCATCGCGGATGCGGCGCTGACCAACCAGACGCTCTACGAGGTCGACCGCAGCCAGTTCACGCGGGCGACCTATGACCGCGCGCTTGAGTCCATGGAAGCGGTCAACGCGGAAATCGTCGATCTCATTCACAGGGCGTGGGGGCGTTGATCATGGCGCGCAAGAACGTTCTTTCCAACCTGATGAACCCGGCGCCGGAGAAGTTGACGCCGGTAAACCCGGCTTCGGAAGAACCGCGCCAGCACGTCACCTACAAGGGGATCGGTGCGCTCGGCGCCGTGACGCGCAGCATCGACGCGCTTGCCGCCAAGGCCGACGCCGCCAAGGAAATCGAGGCGAAGCTGACGGCCGGCGAGGTCGTCATCGAGCTCGAGCCCGACCAGATCGAGGAATCCTTCATTTCCGACCGTCTGGTGCATTCCGACCAGCAGTTCCAGGAACTCGTCGAGGCGATGCGCGTGCGCGGCCAGGATTCGCCGATCCTCGTGCGCCCCCATCCCGCAAAGGACGGGATCTACCAGATCGCCTTCGGCCACCGGCGCGCGAAGGCCGCCCGCCTGCTCGGCCGGCCTGTCCGTGCGGTGGTCAAGGTGCTGACCGACCGCGACCACGTCATCGCCCAGGGCCAGGAGAACAGCGCGCGGGCGGATCTTTCCTTCCTTGAGCGGGCGACCTTCGCGGGAGAACTGGAAGCGCGCGGCTTCGACCGCGAGACGATCATGGCGGCGCTCAGCGCGGACAAGACGACCCTTTCGAAAATGCTGTCGGTCGTGAACCGGATACCGAAGGCGGTCCGTTCCGGCATCGGTCCGGCGCTCTCCATCGGCCGCGATCGCTGGCACGAGCTCGCGACGCGTTTCGACGACCCCGCCAACGAAGACAAGGCGGTGGAGTTTCTTGCGCGCGAGCGTATCAAGGCCCGTTCGCCGGAAGAGCGCTTCAACCTTCTCGGCAACCATCTGGCGCGGACGGATACGCCCGTGGTTGCCAAGGCGGCCCCGGCCACATGGCGGCGCAAGGATGGGCCGGTCGAAGCCAGCATCAAGACCAACGGCCGCCAGTACACGATCGCGCTGAAAGCGGCGGAAGCGGCCGCCTTCGGCGCCTACATCACCCGCAATCTGGATCGCCTCTACGAGGCGTACCGTTCTGAAAACAATCAGAAATCAGGAGATTGATCCGCAAAAGAAAAAGGCCCCCTCAACGTTACCGTCGCGGAAGCCCTTCTCATCGTTTAGCAGCCTGAGAATCGCACTTCCCCGAATCACAGTCAAGCCTTTTCGGCGCCGGTTTCGGTGATGGGGTCTCTTTTGCCTGTTGAAAGGTGAAGAGACATGGAGACGGACGGCATAACGACGCCCTTCGGGCGGCGTGCGATGACGCTTGGCATGCTGGCAAGCCAAGCGATCGCCAAGACGGTCTCGCCCGAGGCGAGCGTGGACAAGTGGAAGCTCTATCGCTGGCTCTGCGAGGCGCGGCCGAAGCTCGGCATCAGCGATCGGTCGCTTTCGGTGCTCAATGCGCTGATGAGCTTCTATCCGAAGACCGACCTCGTCGGCAGCGAGGGGCTGGTCGTGTTTCCCTCCAATGCCCAGCTTTCGCTGCGCACGCACGGCATGGCCGAGACGACGCTGCGCCGCCATCTTGCCGCGCTTGTCGAGGCCGGCCTACTGACGCGCCGCGACAGCCCGAACGGCAAGCGCTATGTGCGCCGCGACCAGCAGGGCACGATCGGCGAAGCGTTCGGCTTCTCCCTTGCGCCGCTGCTCGCCCGGGCCGGGGAGATCGAGACGCTTGCCGCGGAAGTCTCGGCCGAACGGCTCCTGCTGCAGCGGCTGCGCGAGCGCGTGACGCTGGTCCGCCGCGACATCGCCAAGCTGATCGAGACCGCGTTGGAAGACGGCCTGGCCGGCGACTGGCTGGGATTCGAGGCGGAATACCGCCGCCAGGTCCAGGCGCTGCCGCGCGTTGCAACTGTAGAAATACTGGCGCCGATCCTCGCGGCGCTCGAGACCCTGCGCGCAGACGTCCTTAAATGCCTGGACCAGCAGGTAAATTTTAAGAATACGGCTGGCAATGCCGACCATACTGAGCGGCACAAACAGAATTCAAAATCCGACTCCACCTCTGACTTTGAACCTCGCTTCGAAAAGAAGCCGGGTGGCGATGGTGAAACCCCACCTCGACCGGCGGCAGGATGGGAGACGTCGGCGGCACCCGAAGGCGAACCGTTGAAAACTGGAGCGCGGATGCAGGCGGTCCGCCGCAATCACGGTCATCTTTCGGCAGGAGCCGATCCGCACAAGCCCTACCCGCTGCCCCTCGTCCTGCAGGCCTGCCCCGAAATCGTGCCCTTCGGGCCTGGCGGCAGCATTTCGAACTGGCGCGACTTCATGACGGCGGCCGTCGTGGTGCGTTCGATGCTGGCCGTCAGCCCGTCGGCCTATGAGGAGGCCTGCGCGGCGCTCGGCCCTGAGAATGCGGCGACGGTGATCGCCTGCATTCTCGAGCGCGCCGGCCATATCAACTCGGCGGGCGGTTATCTGCGCGATCTCACCCGCAGGGCCGAGCGTGGCGAATTCTCGCTCGGCCCGATGCTGATGGCCCTGGCACGAGCGAACGGCGCGCCGGCAAAGCGTGCGGGATGATGGCAGGAGGCGCCACGAATCCGCTTTGGAAACCGCATGTTAACCATGCGGTTCCTAATCATGGGCGGAAGACAAGGAAGCCCGAATCAATGCCGTCATTTGCCTCGGCCCAGCCGCGCCGCTCCATTGCCGCCAAGTCCGGCCCCGTCGTGCCCTTCCCCGCCGAGCGGAGGACCGCGCATGTGCGGCGCTGCGCCGGGGAGCTCGACGGCCTGCAGGGCGAGGATGCCCGCCTCTACTGGATGAAAGTCTGCCGCGAACTGGCAGAGGAATTGCGCAAGCTCGGAACGAGCGAAAACCAGGCGCGAGCGGCGGTCTTCGCCTTTCAGGACGAGGTGCAGCAGGAGCTTTCCCGCATGCACCTTGCGGAAGACCTCTGACCTCAGATCATGCCGGAGGCACTGCCGGCAAGCCCGATCGAGAATGCCGCGAGGCAGAAGGCCGCGATCCGGTAGATCAGGCGCGGTGAAAGCAGCGGTGTCCGGCCGGCGAGGCCGCCGAGCGTCAGGAAACCGGTTCCGGCGCAAAGCACGAGCAGGCTGAAAAGGCCGAGGGCCGGTGCGATATCAACAAGCGCTCCGTGCGGCATGATGACGAGCCCGATGATCGGCGCCTTCGGATTGAGAAGCGTGGTCAGGAACACCTGGCCGACCGTTACGGGCGCCGATGAACTCCGAGCCTTCTCGACGGAGGAAACCCGCCAGAGTCGGATCGCCAGGAACAGCACCCAGCAGGCGGCGAGCAGGCGAAGGCCGGCAGCAAGTGCCGGGCGACCTTCCAGAAGGGAGGCCCCAATGGTCGCCAGCGGGACAACGACGACCAGATAACCCAGAATCTCGCCCAGAAGCAGCGGCAGGCTGGCGCGCAGGCCACGCGCTGCCGCGCCCACGGTCAGCAGCGTGTTGGTTGGCCCCGGCGTCAAGAGCAGCGCGAGAATGGCGAAAGCGAAGAAACTGTCCGGCATCGGAAATCCGTCGGTCGATTGAGGTGGCCCACACTAGGGTCTTCGTGCACCGCATCCTTGATCTCCGTCAAGCCGCCTTCCCCTCGATAGCGAGTCCCGGTAGAAGCGATCAGGTGAAACCAAGGGAGGCGGCGATGACGGAGACGATTGCGCAGGACATCCGGCGACTGGAAGAACAGGAGCGACTCCTGCGATTCAGCAGCTTCGGTGTGGAGGACGCCTGGGTGCTTGGAAACCGTGTTCGCGAAACCGCCCTCGCCCGCGGCGCCGGCGTCGCGATCGACATTTCGCTGCGCGACCGCACGCTTTTTCATACCGCCCTGCCCGGCAGCACGACCGACAACGCCGAATGGATTCGCCGCAAGCGCAATACCGTGCTGCGCCTGTGGAGCGCCTCCTATCTCGTCGGCCGGCGGCTGGCGCTTTCGGGGCGCGACCAGCTCGAAGCGCGCAACCTTTCCTATGCTGACTTCTCCGTCCATGGCGGCAGCTTTCCGCTTTTCGTCGGCGATCTCGGCTGCGTCGGCGCCGTGACGGTTTCCGGCGTGCCGGAGCGGATCGACCATGCGATCGTCACGGATGCGATCGCGTCGTTCCTGAATATCGCTCTCGGCGACGCCCGCCTGCCGGAGTGAGTACTCCCCTCCCCGCCTTTCTCACAGAGATCGACCAACGCGTCCCGCCGGAATGATGCGGGACTCCTTCGTCCGATAAGGCGGCCTCATACCGTGGTCTTAGCGCTGTCGTGCTGTCGTTTGCTTCATCGCGGCGTGCACGGCGGGTCTGAAGAAAAGCCATCGGCCCTGCATGTTCCTTGCCGGCCATGCGGTAGCCTGTATCCCTTCTCCTTATGTCCTGCAGCGCCCGCTCGGCCCTAAAGCCGGAAGCGCGATTGTCCATACTGGCAAGCCAATACCGGCACGGCAACTCTCGCAACGCCGGTTTACCGCCGTAAACTCTCCCATACCAAGTCCGTTTTTCCCTTCCCCGCCATCGGAAGCCGTTGCATTGGCCCTGATTCGCGCGTGAGGTCACAGCCGGTCCCCTTCCGATTTCCGGGATATTGCATTGCGGCCTGGTGCACGATAAAACTTGATGGAAGTTAGAAGGTATTGATCGGCGAGATGACGTTCCAGCCGCGCATGCAGAACCGGATCGAAGGCTTTTCCGTCGTCGGGGATCTCAACCGCCGGCATTGGAACGGCATCGTCGCCGACGTCTGGGATGTGGAATGCGCGCCCTTTGCGGGAGGCTATTATGTCGGCCAGGATCCGCGGCTCTTCATTCTGCTCGACAAGCGAGGACCGGGCCAGTCGCGCATCCGCATGTCGCCGGGCGGCAAGGAGACGGTGGCGGACTGGGGGCGTCGCCCGATCGCCTATATCCCCGCCGATTTCGAGCTCTGGGCCGACCTCGTCGATCATCAGTTCATGCGTCATCTCGACCTGCATTTCGACGTCGAGACGATCAGCCGGCGCCTTGCGGAGGATCTCGATCCCGAGCGTCTCTCCGTGCCGCAGCTCTTCTTCTCCGACAGCAGGCTCTTCTCCCTCGCGCAACTTATCGCCGCCGAATGCGTCAACCCGCGGCCGCTCCATGATCTCTACGGCGACGGCCTTTCGCTTGCCCTGATCATCGATGTCATGAAGCTCGCCAAGGCGCCGGGCCGCAAGCGCAGCAGGCTTGCCGGCTGGCAATTGCGCCGCGCCACCGATTTCATCGAGGAAAACTGCCTGCGCAATATCCGCCTGGAGGAACTGGCAGCCCTCGTCGGCCTTTCCCAGTCCCATTTCAGCCACGCCTTCAAGGCATCGACCGGCATCGCACCCCACCAATGGCAAATGAATGCGCGGCTGGATCGCGCCAAGCTCTTGATTCGAAACGGAGAATACTCCCTGACAGAGGTCGCGGCCGAAACCGGCTTCGCCGACCAGGCCCATTTCACGCGTGTCTTCCGCAAGAACGTCGGAACGACGCCCGCCCACTGGCAGAAGACGCAAATTGCCTGAGGCGTTTGCGGGCGAATATCCGCCATCGGGAGAATTGCCCAAGAACGTTCAATTTTCGCGGAATGCGACAATCCCGCCGATTAAATCTGAGTTAATCACTCAGCTTATTGCGGCTGCCTGGGATGGGCGGCCTGTTCGGGGTGTCTGCTGATGATAATGAAGTTGAGGAAACAACAATCGCAGAGGCTGGCTCTGGCTTGCGGAACCGCAATCGCCCTGCTGGCACCGCTGGCTGCCCACGCGCAGGATGGCACGCCGTCCACGCAGCTTGAGGAGATCCGCGTCGAGCAGGGCAACGCGAAAGGCGATACCACCGGCGTCGATCCGGTAAAGGGCGTTGTCGCCAAGAAGTCGCGTACCGGTTCCAAGGCCTCCACGGAAATCAAGGATATTCCGCAGTCCGTCTCGGTCGTTGGTCGGGAGCAGATGGAGATGCAGAGCCCGCAGAAGATTGACGAGGCGCTCCGCTATGTGCCTGGCGTCAATCCCTCGACCTACGGAACGGACTCCGACACCGACTGGATCTTCATACGGGGGTTCCAGGCGGACCAGTCCGGCATCTTCCTCGACGGCCTGTCCTTTTACCAGACGGGGTTCGGCACCTTCCTGATGGACCCGTTCTTCCTTGAGCGCATCGAGGTGGTGAAAGGCCCGTCGTCAGCGCTTTATGGCGGCGGCAATCCCGGGGGCTTCATCAATTATGTCAGCAAGCGCCCCGGCGAGCACCATCGCTATGTGGAAACGGGCGTCAACAGCTTCGGCAACGGCTATCTCGCCGCAGACATCGGCGACACGTTGAGCGATGCGCTTTTTTACCGCGTGAACGGAAAGCTGTCAGGCGGTGGCTGGGAGACGGACCACGCCGAGGACCTGCGCGGCGCCATCGCGCCGAGCTTCCGGTGGCAGCCGGACGAAGCGACCAGCCTCACGGTACTTGGCTCACTGTCGAGCAGGATATTGTCCATACCAGCACCGGCTTCCTGCCCTATTACGGTACGGTGGTTCCGAATGCCGCCGGCTACAAGATTCCGCGCGATTTCTTCTACGGTGACAAGGACGTCGAGCAGTACGACCGTACGCAGGCGATGATCGGCTACGAGTTCTCGCACACATTTGACAACGACTGGACCCTGCGCCAGAACCTTCGCTACGGCACGGTTTCGTTGCAGGAGGACGGCCTATACAGCAACGGCGTCTTCACCGGAACCACCTTGCAGCGCTATCGCTGGGCGCACGACACCAAGGTCAATACCTTCACCGTCGACAATCAGCTTGAAGGCATGGTCGATACCGGTGCGCTCCAGCACACGTTGCTGCTCGGTGCGGACTATCGCTGGTACCGCCATGGGGCATCGACTTTCTATGACCCCTCGGCCGACGCCGCGTTCTTCCCCGGCACCACGCCGTCGATAGATATTCTCAACCCCATCTATGGCGGAGCTTACGGACCGCCAGCGCTGGGGCCGGAGAGCAGGACGACCCTCAACCAGTTCGGCCTCTATGCCCAGGACCAGATCCGCTTTGGGGAGGGCTGGCTGGCAACGCTGAACGGCCGCTACGATTTCGTTTCCTCGAAGCTCGATACGTCGAGCATGGAACGCAACGACAATGAGTTCACCGGCCGGGCGGCTCTTGCCTATGAGTTCGCCAATGGCTTCACGCCCTATGTCAGCTATTCGACATCCTTCAGCCCAACGACAAGCGACAACGGCCAAGGCGCGCTGTTGGCGCCTGAATCCGCGGAGCAGTGGGAAGCCGGCATCAAGTACGCCCCGACGTCTTTCGACGGCCTCTTCACGCTCGCCTATTTCGACATTACGCGCCAGAACGTTCCTACGCAGGTTTCGACGGCGCCGCCGCTGACCGAGACCATCGGCGAGGTGCGGGTGAAGGGCGTCGAACTGTCCGCCCACGCCAATCTCGACAACGGCCTGAAAGTCATCGGTGGCGTGACCTACCTCGATGCGGAGGTCATAAGCCCCTACGGCCCAAGCTACGATTTTGCGCAGGCCGGCACCACGCCGATCCAGATTCCCGACCTGACCGCCTCGCTGTGGCTCGACTATGCCTTCCAGGGCGATCAACTGGAAGGCCTCAGCGTCGGCGCCGGGGTCCGCTATATCGGCGAAAGTTGGGCCGATCGCGTCAATACGCTCAAGGTCGACAGTGCCACTCTCTTCGACGCGGCCATCCGCTACGAGAGTGACAATTGGAGCGTAGCGCTCAACGTGGCAAACCTGTTCGACAAGGAGTACGTGTCGAGTTGCCAGGGCGTCTCGTTGTGCGGTTACGGCGCGGGTCGCACCTTCATGCTGAAGGCCAGCACCTCCTGGTAGCCAGCCGGAATGGACTGTTCAATAAACCGAAAGCCCGGCGAACCCTTTCGCCGGGCTTTCGGTTTACTGCGGTCAACTCAGCGGGCGAGGGTTACGGTGACGCCCGCTGTCTTGAGGGCGGCGGCGATGTCGCGGGGAGGGGCCCTGTCGGTGAAGAGGTCGGTGAGGGCGCCGAACTCGCAGACCCGAACGAGCCCCTGCCGCCCGAACTTGGTGTGGTCGGTGATGACGACCGTGCGCTTGCCGCGCGAGACGACGGCGCGGGCGAACTCGGCTTCCTCCAGATCGTAGTCCATGATGCCGATCGCCGCATCGATCGCGCCTGCGGTGATCACCGCATGGCCGACGGTGAAATGGCTGATGAACTCGATGGACGAGACGCCGAATGCCGCTCCGTTGTCGCTGCGCAGCTCGCCGCCGGCCATGTAGACGCGATTGTCGTTGACCGTCGAAAGGGTGCGGGCGATGTCGGACGAGTTGGTCACCACTGTCAGCCGGCGATGGCTGAGGAGTTCGCGGGCGAGGTAGCTCGTCGTCGTTCCCGTGTCGAGCATGATGGAATCGCCGTCATGAATGGTGGCGGCCATGGCGATGGCGATCGCTTTCTTCGCCTCGCTGTTCTCGCGCATGCGCTTTTCGAACGGCGCCTCGCCGACGACGGAGGGCAGCGCCACCGCGCCGTGCATCTTCACCACGGCTCCGTTGTCGGTCAGCGGCCTGATGTCGCGGCGCACGGTTTCCAGCGAGACGTCGAGCTTTCTGGCGAGGTCGGCGATCGTCACCGTCCCGTGCTGCTGGAGAAGCCGGATGATGTCGTTGTGGCGCTTGGAATGGTTCATGTCGGTCGAATCCGGGGAGCGTTCCCTCGTTTCATAATCCGTCCCGCGGCGGCTGGCAAGAAAGCGTCATAAACGGGCAGAAACACATAAAAAACCACATCCCGGGATTGACAGCCTCACGTTGCCGGAACGACATTGGTGAAAAGGCGGTCGGCAGGACAATCGGGGAACGATGCGCGGGCGGCTGGGCAGGCAATTGCAGGGCTGGGGACGCCCTTGCCGACCCGGCCAGCCTAGGGAGGGACGTTGATGGACGGGCATGCAATGCTCGCCCGCGCGGTCGAAGACCGTATCCGGTGCCTGCCGTGCTGGAGCGGCGCCATCGAGATCGCACCGTTGAGCGGCGGCATCAGCAACGAGAGCTACCTTGTCAGCGACGGGGCAGGGCGCCATGTGGTGCGCTTCGGCAAGGATTACCCCTTTCATCACGTTGTCCGAGAGCGGGAGCTGATGACCGCGCGCGCCGCCCATGCCGCGGGCTTCGGGCCGGAAATCCGCTATGCGGAGGCGGGTGTCATGGTGTCGGCCTATCTCGGGGCACGGACCTTCGGGGCAGGGGACGTCGTCGCGCAGCGGCGGCGCGTCGCCGACCTGCTGCGCCGGTTCCATGCCGCAATGCCGGCGGAGATCAGCGGCGCCGCCTTCCTCTTCTGGCCGTTCCATGTGGTGCGCGACTATGCACGGACCCTGAGGGCGGGGGGCAGCCGCATGCTGCCGCAGCTTCCCGCCTATCTCGCGCTTGCCGGCGAACTGGAGGCGGCGCAGGTGCCATTGCCCATCGTCTTCGGCCACAACGACCTCCTGCCGGGCAACATCCTCGATGACGGGGAGCGGCTGTGGCTGATCGATTTCGAATATGCCGGCTTTTCCACCGCCATGTTCGACCTCGCCGGTGCGACCTCCAATGCCGGGTTTTCGCCCGAGGCGGCGGAGGACTTCCTGGACGCCTATTTCGGCGGGCCGCCGGACACGGCGATCCGCCGGGCGCACGGCGCCATGCAATGCGCCTCGCTCCTGCGGGAGGCGATGTGGAGCATGGTATCGGAGCTGCACCTTGCCGCGCCCGGCGCGGACTATGCCGGCTACGCGGCGGAAAATCTCGCGCGCCTCGACAAGGCGCTCGACCAGTACAGGACGACATACGGGAAATGCACCAAATGACCCTGCCTACCCACGCCGAAATCATCGTCATCGGCGGCGGCATCATCGGTTGCTCGACGGCCTATCATCTTGCGCGCGACCACAAGGCGGATGTCGTTCTTCTGGAGCAGGGCACGCTGACCTCCGGCTCGACCTGGCATGCGGCGGGCCTTGTCGGCCAGCTCCGTTCCTCGGCCTCCATTACCCGCGTGCTGAAATACTCCGTCGATCTCTACAAGGATCTCGAAATCCAGACAGGCCTTGCGACTGGCTGGAAGATGACCGGGTGCCTGCGCCTTGCGACGAACCGGGACCGCTGGACGGAATTCCGCCGCCTCGCCACCACGGCGAAGAGCTTCGGCATGGACATGCACCTGCTGACGCCGCAGGAGGTGACGGCGATGTGGCCGCTGATGGAGGTCGGCGACCTCGTCGGCGCCTCCTTCCTGCCGACCGACGGACAGGCAAGCCCGTCCGACATCACCCAGTCGCTCGCCAGGGGCGCGCGCATGCACGGTGCGCGGATCGTCGAGAACGTCCGCGTCACGGGCTTCGAAATGGAGGACGGCAGCATCAGGCGCGTGCGCACCACGCTCGGCGACATCGCCTGCGAGAAGGTCGTCAACTGCGCCGGACAGTGGGCAAGGCAGGTCGGCGCCATGGCGGGCTGCAGCGTGCCGCTCCAGCCCGTCAAGCACCAGTACATCATCACGGAAAAGGTGCCCGGCCTTGCCGGCGATGCGCCGACGGTGCGCGATCCGGACCGCCGGACCTATTTCAAGGAGGAGGTCGGCGGGCTCGTCATGGGGGGCTACGAGCCGAACCCGCAGCCCTGGACGACCGGCGACGTGCCCGACGACTGGGCCTACCGGCTGTTCGACGACGATTTCGACCATTTCGAGCAGCATATGGAGCAGGCCATCGCCCGGGTGCCCGCGCTTGAGAGGGTCGGCGTCAGGCAGATGATCAACGGGTCGGAAAGCTTCACGCCGGACGGCAACTTCATCCTCGGCGCCGCGCCGGAATGTAGCAACATGTTCGTGGGTGCCGGTTTCAACGCTTTCGGCATCGCCTCGGGGGGAGGGGCGGGCTGGGTGCTGGCGCAATGGGTGGTCGACGGCGAGGCGCCGCTCGATCTCTGGGCGGTCGACATCCGCCGGTTTTCCGGGATGCACCGCGACCGCCAATGGGTGCTCGACCGGACGCTCGAAGCCTACGGCAAGCATTACGCCATCGCCTTCCCGCACGAGGAATACGAGAGCGGTCGGCCGCGCATCGTCTCGCCGCTCTACGAACGTCTCAAGGCCCGTGGAGCGGTCTTCGGCTCGAAGCTCGGCTGGGAGCGGCCGAACTGGTTCGCGCCGGAGGGCGAGGCGCTGCGGGACATCTACTCCATGGGGCGGCAGAACTGGTTTGCCGCGGTCGGCGAGGAGCACCGCCATGTGCGTGAGGCGGTCGGCCTCTTCGACCAGTCCTCCTTTGCCAAGTACGAGATGACCGGGCCGGACGCGTTGAAGGCGCTCGACTGGATCTGCGCCAACGATGTCGGAAAACCCGCCGGCCGGCTGACCTACACACAGCTTCTCAACAGCCGGGGCGGCATCGAGGCGGACCTGACGGTCGCGCGGCTTTCGGACACGATGTTCTATATCGTCACGGGCACGGGCTTTCGCACGCACGACCTCGGCTGGATCGCGGACCATCTTCCCGAGGGCCTCGACGTCACGCTGCGCGACGTGACCGAGAATTTCGGCACCCTCTCGCTGATGGGGCCGAGGGCACGCGACGTGCTGGCCGCCGCGACGGACGCCGATGTCGGCAATGCGGCCTTTCCCTTTGCCCATGTGCGCGAGATCGTGATCGCCGGTCATGTCGTGCGCGCACTGCGCGTCACCTATGTGGGCGAGCTGGGCTGGGAGCTGCATATGCCGATCGCCGCCGTCGGGGACGTGTTCGACACGCTGATGACCGCCGGGGCGCCTTCCGGCATACGTCCGGTCGGCTACCGCGCGCTGGAATCGCTGCGCCTCGAAAAGGGCTACCGTGCCTGGGGGGCGGATATCACCCCGAACGACACGCCCTTCGACGCCGGGCTCGGCTGGGCGGTGAAGCTGCGCAAGAACACGGATTTTCTCGGCCGTCGGGCGCTGGAGGCGGTGCGGGGCGAGCCACGCAGGAAGGCTTTCGCCGGCTTTACGGTGGATGATCCGGACATCGTTCTCGTCGGCCGCGAGACGATCCTCAGGAACGGCGAGCCTGTCGGCTACCTGACCAGCGGCGGTTACGGCTATACGCTCGGCAGGAACATCGGCTACGGCTATGTGCGCCGCGTCGATGGCCTCGACGACGACTTCCTGAGAGGCGGCGACTATGAGCTCGTCGTCGCCATGGAGCGCACGCCCGCGAAGATCCATTTCGAACCGCTTTACGATCCCTCCGGCGCGCGGGTGAGGGGATGACCGCGAAAGATAGTCCAGCGTCCGGCTTCGATTTCCTGCTTCAGAGGCACATGCAAGCGTCGGGCCGGGGGGAAGCATTTCCGCGCATCCGGACGCAAAACCGCTACGCAGTTTCGCCGGAATTGCTCTAGGCTCGGATTCGCCCTGAAGCCATCGAAGGACGCCGTACCGTGAGCAAGCCGAACTACCGCGACATCGCCCGCCATGCCGGCGTGGGGACGGCGACGGTCGAGCGGGTGCTGAACGGGCGCGGCGGTGTGCGGCCGGACCTCGTCGCCAGGGTGGTGATCGCCGCGCGAAGCCTCAAATATCCGCGCACGCTGCCCGATACCCATCGCGGCCTGCTGCGCATCGAGGTGCTGATGGTGCGGCCGGAGACGACGTTCTACCGGCGGCTTTCCCGGGCCTTCGAGCGCATCGCCGCGACGCTCGATCCGCTGGTGGTCGTCCAGCGCAGCTTCACCGAGGAGATGAAGCCGGAGGCGATCGCAAGGCGCATCCTTTCCACCGAGACGCCGCGCGCGGCCCTCATCCTCGCCGTCCCCAACAGCCCGCTGATCAGCGCGGCGGTCGAGGCGGTGGTCGCCCGGGGCATTCCGGTCGTCCATGTCGTTACGCGCGCCTCGGGCCATACGGGCGAGTTCGTCGGCATCGACAATCAAGCGGCGGGCCGCACGGCCGCCTTCTTCATCGCGCGCATGGCGCGGGCGCAAGGCCCGGTCGTCGCCCTCTGTCATCCCATCTACCAGGTGCATCGCGACCGCATCCGCGGCTTCTCCGACTATTTCCTCAAGCATCCCGGCCCCATCGCCTTCGAATGGCTCGGCTTCACCCGCGACGAGGAGCATTTCAGCGCGGAGACGCTGGCGATGGTGCTCGAAAGGCACCCCGATCTCGTCGGCCTCTACAATGCGGGCGGGGCGAATGCGGCGCTGATCAGCGTGCTGCAGCGCCACCCGCGCGGGCGCGACATCCTCTTCGTCGGCCATGAGCTGACGGACTATACCCGCGCGGCGCTCGGCGAGGGCATCATGGACGTGGTGCTGGATCAGGCGCCGGAGGCGCAGGCCCAGCGCGCCCTCGATCTCGTCCTGCGCCGGATCGGCCTGACCGACATCGAGCCGGACCGCAATCCCATCCGCTTCATCACCATCACGGCCGAGGGGCTTTGATCTGATTTGATCAAGGAAGCCTTCGGCGCGCCGCCCTGTTCCTGATATTTTTCAAGTCAGGAGGAGGGCCGGCGGCGCTCTCCCGTCATCCGGCAATTGTGCGGGCGAAAGCCCGAAGGAGAGCGCAATGGACGATCTGAAATACGGCAAGCGCAACAAGCGCGGCGACTGGGCGCCGAACGATCCGGTGGAGACCGCGCCGCTGTTCGCCTTCCCGCCGAAGCTCATGGCGATCCTCAAATGGTTGCCGCACTATTTCTTCCCCTGGAACGCCATCTTCGCGCTTTCGGCGGTGGCCTACTGGGCCTGGGTAATCCCCCCGGTCGAGACGATGAAGACGCTCGCCATCGGCTGGGCGCTCTGGCTCTATGCGGTGAACGCGGTCTGCGTCTTCCTGTTCTACGGTGCCTTCGAGCTTCACCTCTACGTGCTGAAGCGGCAGGAGAACCGCTTCAAGTACAATGGCAGGTTTCCCTCCGACCAGAAGAACAACGTTTTCTGGTTCGACCGCCAGAACGTCGACAACATGCTGCGCACCTTCCTGTCGGGCGTGACGATCTGGACGGCCATCGAGGTCGGCATGCTGTGGGCCTATGCCAACGGCTATGCGCCCTGGCTGACCTTCGCGGAGAACCCGTGGACGCTGGCGCTGGTCGCGCTCGTCGTGCCGATCATCCACGAATTCCACTTCTTCTGCATCCACCGGCTCATCCACGTGCCCTTCCTCTACAAGTGGGTGCACTCGGTCCACCACAATTCGGTGAACCCGTCGCCGTGGTCGTCGCTGTCCATGCACCCGGTCGAGCATTTCCTCTATCTCGGCACGGCTTTCTATCACCTGATCCTGCCGTCCAACCCGGTGCTGATGCTCTACCAGCTCCACTATGCCGGCTTCGGCGCCATTCCCGGCCATGTCGGCTTCGACAAGGTGGAGGTCGGCGAGGACAGGCTGGTCGATAGCCACGCCTATGCGCATTACCTGCACCACAAGTATTTCGAGGTGAACTACGGCGACGCCCTGATCCCGCTCGATAAGTGGTTCGGCACCTGGCACGACGGCTCGCCGGAGGGCGAGGCCCGCATGCAGGAGCGCTACCGCAGGCGCAAGGAAAAGCTCGCCGCCCGCAAGGCCCGCACCGAAGTCCGGGGAGCCGCAGAATGACCTGGGTATCCGCTTGCAGGATCGACGATATCGAGCAGGAGGGCGCCGTGCGCTTCGACCATGGCGGCCGCACCTATGCGATCTATCGCGGCCCGGACGACAGCGTCTATTGCACGGCGGGCCTGTGCACCCATGAGGCGATCCATCTTGCCGACGGGCTCGTCATGGATTTCGAGGTGGAATGTCCCAAGCATTCCGGCGCCTTCGACTATCGCACCGGCGAGGCCCTCCGCCTTCCCGCCTGCGAGAACCTGAAGACCTATCCCGCCGAGGTGATCGACGGCGAGGTGCGCGTGGCGCTTTCCTGAAGGCCACGCATCATCGATCGGGCCCTTCGGGCCTCCGGTGTGCGAGCGGGTGAACCGGCACCCATTGGGAGGAATGACATGAAATCTCTATGCCTGGCGGCCGTTCTGGCCGCCTTGATGGGAAGCGCTGCTTCGGCCGAGACGATCGGCGTCTCGATGCAGAGCTTCGACAACAACTTCCAGACGCTGCTGCGCGAGGGCATCGGCGCCCGCGCCGCCGAGGTGAACGGCGTCAACGTGCAGGTCGAGGATGCGCAGACCGACATCTCCAAGCAGCTCAACCAGGTGAACAACTTCATCGCCGCCGGTGTCGATGCGATCATCATGACGCTGACGGACACCTCCGCCGCCCCCGGCGTCAGCGAGGCGGCATCCAAGGCCGGCATTCCGCTCGTGTTCCTCAATCTCGAGCCGGAAAACCTCGCCAGTCTTCCCGAAAAGCAGGCCTATGTCGGCTCGAAGGAGACGGACGCCGGGCGGCTTGCCGGGGAGGCGGCCTGTTCGCTGCTGAAGGAGAAGGGCAAGGCTTCGGATGCGCAGGTCTATATCCTCATGGGCGACCTTGCCCATCAGGCCTCGCGCGACCGCACCTCCTCCTTCAAGGACGCCCTGGCGGGCGGCGACTGCAAGGCCGTGACGATCGCCGACGAGCAGTCCGCCGCCTGGACGCGCACCAATGCGATGGACCTGACGACAAACTGGATCACCGCCGGCCAGCCCATCGACGTGGTCTTCGCCAACAACGACGAAATGGCCATCGGCGCCATCCAGGCGCTGAAGGCGGCGGGCGTCTCCATGGACGACGTGATCGTCATCGGCATCGACGCCACGCAGGACGGCCTTGCCGCCATGGCGGCGGGCGATCTCGACGCGACCGTGTTCCAGAACGCCAGGGGCCAGTCCGGCAGCGCGCTGGACGCCGCCGTGGCGCTCGCCCGCGGCGAGGCCGTCGACAGGCAGGTCTGGGTGCCCTTCGAGCTCGTCACGCCGAAGAACATGGCGGACTATTCCACGCGGAACTGATCCTCCCCGCCGGTGCGTTTCCGGGCGTACCGGCGATCTTTTTTCCAAGGAGAGCCTCATGAACGGGATCGTCATCATCGGCGCGGGCGAAGCGGGCACCCGCGCGGCCTTCGCGCTCCGCGAGGCCGGGTTTTCCGGTCCGGTCACGCTGGCCGGCACGGAGCCGCATCTTCCCTATGAGCGCCCGTCGCTCTCCAAGCCGCTGGACGGCGTCGTCCAGATGAAACCGATCTGCTCGGCCGAGGCTCTCGAAGCCGCCGGCATCGACTATCTTCCCGGCATGCCGGTAGTGCAGATCGACGCCGCCCGTCGCCACCTTCTCCTCGGCGACGGGCGGACGCTTGCCTATGACAGGTTGCTACTTGCCACCGGCGCGCGCCCCCGCCGGCTCGCCTGCCCGGGCGCCGAACGGGCGCTCGACTTCCGCACTTTCGCGGATGCGGCGGCGATCTTCTCCCGCGTTGAAGGGGTGGAAACCGTCGCGATCGTCGGCGGCGGGCTGATCGGCATGGAGCTTGCGGCGGTGCTGCGCGGCAAGGGCATTGCCGTCAGCGTCGTCGAGGCGGCGGTAAGGCCGCTCGGCCGCGCCGTGCCCGCGCGCTTTGCCGCGCGGCTGCATGCGCGCCATGCCGAAGAGGGCGTGCGGTTCCACCTCGGGCAGGGCATCGCCGAGATCACGCCCGATGCCGTCATTCTGGCCGATGGGACGAGGGTTCCGGCCGATATCGTCGTCTCGGCCATCGGCGTCGTGCCGGATACCGGCCTTGCCGAGGCGGCGGGCCTTGCGACCGGCAACGGCATCCTGACGGATTCCTTCCTGCGCACCAGCGATCCGCATGTCTTCGCGGCGGGCGACTGCGCGGCCGTATCCGTGGCCGGCGGCGGCCATGTCCGGTTCGAAAGCTGGCGCAACGCGCGCAGCCAGGCCGAAACCGCCGCGCGCAACATGGCGGGCGCGAGCGAAGCCTTCGCCGCAATCCCGTGGTTCTGGTCCGACCAGTACGATCTCGGCTTGCAGGTCGCGGGCCTGCCCCAGCAGGGGCATGATTGCATCCTGCGGCCGGCCGGGGAGGGCGAGCTGGAATTCTATCTCGACGGCGGTCGTCTCGTGGCCGCCGCCGGCCTCGGTCCGGGCAACAGCCTTGCGAAGGACATCAAGCTCGCCGAGATGCTGATCGCCGCCGGCATCAGCCCGGATCCCGCCGCGCTTTCGGACCCCGCCGTGAACCTCAAGGCTCTTCTCAAGAGCGCGCGGGCGGCGTGATGCAGAAGCTGCTGTTCTTCCAGTCGCTCTGGGCCATGGAACGCCGGCATACGGACGGCCATGAGCGCAGCCTTGCGGAAAACATCGCGATGATCGCGGAGGCGGGCTTCGACGGCGTCAGCGCGCATTACACGAAGCGCGCGGACGTCAGGACGCTGGACGAGGCGCTGCGGGGAACCGGCCTCGGGATCGAGGGCGTCTGCTTCCCGCGCACCGTCGAGGACCTGCGCCTGCCGCTGGAACTGGCCGCCGAATATCCGGTGAGGCACATCAACCTCCAGCCCGATATCCGCCTGCGCCGGGTGGAGGATTGCCTGCCGCTGCTCGACGGCTGGATGGCGCTTGCCGAGCGGGCCGGCATTCCGGTCTTCATCGAGACCCACCGCGACCGCATGACCACGGACCTGTTCTTCACGCTCGATCTTCTCGACAGCCGCCCCGATCTGCCGCTTCTCGCCGACCTCTCGCATTTCCTCGTCGGCCGGGAATTCGCCTTTCCGGTCGAGGAGGAGAACCACGCCCTCATCCGGCGCATCCTGCAGAACGCCCGCGCCTTCCACGGCCGCGTCGCCTCGCGCGAGCAGGTGCAGATCGAGATCTCCTTCCCGCATCACCGCCCCTGGCTCGACCTCTTCCTGAACTGGTGGGACGACGGCTTTCGCCACTGGCGCGCAAACGCGGCCGAGGATGCCGAACTGGTCTTCACCTGCGAGCTCGGTCCCAAGCCCTATGCCATCACCGGAAGGGACGGCAACGACACGACGGACCGCTGGGCGGAGGCCTTGATGCTGCGGCAGGAGGTGCGCGCGCTCTGGCGGTAAGGGCTATCGCCTATGGAATTCGACGTTGCCGCTCTTCTCTTCTCCCCTCGGGGAGAAGGTGGCCCGAAGGGTCGGATGAGGGGGCGAGGTACGAAAAGACTTTCTCTTTTGCCTTCGGCATCCCCCTCATCCGCCTGCCGGCACCTTCTCCCCGAGGGGAGAGCGACTGTCTTGTCAGTCAAGCGCTTTGCCATGGTTTTCCGTCCCGGATGATGGCGTTGAGGATGGTGAGGAGCTTTCGCATGGTCGCGACGATGGCGACGAT
>NZ_JACBFT010000025.1:0-54028 GCF_021401195.1 Shinella sp. NM-101
CTCGGTGATCTGACGCACCGCGTCGCGCTTGAACTCTTCCGTGAAATTGCCTTTGCCCATGTAGGCCTCCTGCCTCAGATTTAGGGGAGAAGGCGTCTACAAATCTAGGGGCTATTCAGATCTTCAAGTTCGCGACCTACGACATCGACTTTATTGCCAGCGAGGTGGAGAGCGGAGGCCATGGATCGATCGCGGCGTTGAACCGCATGCTGCTCGTCCAATACTTTTCCGCTATCGAGGCGTATCTTAGCGACCGCCTGATCCGCCTGGTGCTCGACGATCCCAAATCCATGTCAGCATTGGTGAGGGGCAACAAGGAATGGGCCGCCGAAAAGATCAGTGTCGTTGAGCTTGCATCAAATGCAGATGCCTTTCGCGATTGGGTGCATACGCGCTTGCGCGAGCTGATGTACCACAACTTCGTGAAGATCGATCAATACTATCGAGGCGCGCTCGGCTCTACAATTTTTCCCGACGAATCGACAAAAAAAGTTCTTATGGAGTTCGTTCCGGTACGGCACGATTGCGTCCACCGTTACGGTCGCGATCACGACGGTCAACAGCGTACTATAAGCAGAGCAGATCTTGATAAGCTGGGCGGCGCCCTCGAAAACATGGTCGTTCACCTTGAGGAATTGTTTGTCCGGCGAGGTACAGACGGGTAAGGCGTTGTTCGCCGCCTGCATGGCTAACTCGGGGATGGTGGCTGCGCGAGGCCAAGATATGGGGGCGGAAAATGTGCATTCATACCGTGATTGTCGATGGCCCCCTTGCATTGCGGATGCAGCGGCTCACCGCGGCGCGCGAAGGCGCGATCGGGCGCCAGATACTAACGCTTCCCCTTTTAGCTGCGCGGCTCGCGGGCGGCTTCATAGCCCCAGCATCTCAAGAAATGTTGTATCCCGCGATACGAGCGGCTCTGGACGCTGGGACCTACGAAGACATCGGACAGGTGTCCGACCTGCCCGGAATGCCAACTGCTGTACTCGCCTCGCTCCGAAGCTGGTGGGAGGCCGGCATCCTAACTGAAATTGCGGACAATCCCCGCCTTCGTGACTTCACTATGCTGGAACGGCGTGTGAGAGAGGCGTTGCCCCCGGGGACACTCGCCCCGCCAGACCTCGTCGAAGCGGCACTGAAGCGCCTGCATCACGCTCCAAAACTTTTGGGTTCCGTTACGCTTCATGAGGTTCCCAACATCAAGCCCGTCTGGCACCGGCTCATCGAGCACCTCTGCGACGTTGTTCCAGTGCGATGGGTTGCTTCGGCCCATTGCCAGCGCAGCTGGTTTCCCGGAAACGAGGTAGTGTTGCCCGCCGGCCGCAGCCATCTCGCCGCCGCTGATGTCTGCGCCGATCCGCGGAGCGAGGTGCGAGAGGCGCTGCGTTGGGCGAGGGCGCTCATTGCGGAAGACGGCATATCTCCGAGCGAAATCGCGATCACGGCCACTTCGCCGAATACGTGGGACGATACATTCTTGGTGCTTGCGCGCGAGGCTGGGCTTCCACTGCATTTTAGCCATGGCGTCCCCGCCTTGGCGACGCGTGAAGGTCAGAGCTGTGCCGCACTGGCCGATGTTTTACTAAGGGGCCTCTCGCAAGAACGCATGCGCCTCTTATTCGCCCGGGTTTCTCCAGCGCGTCAGAATATCCCCCTCGACTGGGCCAAGGGTTTAAGGCGAAGCGCTGCGCTGTCGACCCCGCAGCATTGGCGGCACGCCCTCATGCAAGCGCGAGCCGAACGGGCCGATGGAGATGCTGCCGAAAAATCATTGCTACCGGTTATAGAGCTTCTCGCTAGCGGTCTCCTCGAGGCGGAACGCGCGGGACGTCTTTTGTTGCGTGGGGCAGCGCTCGCCTTGTGGCAGGATGCCTTACGCATGGCGCCTCCCCAGGCATTGGAACTCTCGCTCCAGGCCCTCCGTGTCGATGACGGGAAAGAGCCCGGCAGCAGCGTCGTGTGGGGACCAACTCGTCATCTAGCCGGCGCCCCTCGCAAGTATCTCCGGCTTCTTGGCCTCGAGGCAAACGCCTGGCCGCGACAGGCGATCGAAGATCCGTTACTTCCGCAGCATCTTCTCGACAAGATTAGGCTTCCGTCAGCTGATATCGCCGACGAGGACCGACTGATGCACGACCTCCTCATAGCTCAGTGTGACCACTATGCGCTCTCACGCGGACATAGGAGTGCGAGGGGTGCGCTGCAAGCCGCGAGCACGCTCTGGCGCCGCGATCAGCAGCGGATCGTGAGCCGGAGCGCCATCCCCGGGCACGCCTTCAGCGAAAGCGATCGCCTCTATGCAAGACCTGCAGATGCAGGCAAGCAATCGCAGATTCGGTCCAGCCGCGCCTGCTGGCGGGCTTGGCAGGATAGCGAGCGGCATACCGCGCATGATGGGCTGACTCGGGAAAACCATCCTTTGATCCTGGATGCACTCGCGGAAGTGCAATCCACGACGTCCCTAAATCGCCTCCTTTGCAATCCGCTCGGATTTGTCTGGGAGTACGCGCTTCACTGGCGCGAGCCCAATCTCGACCCCCAGCCGCTGGCGCTTGACCGACGCGCGTTCGGAGAACTCGTCCACGCCCTCATTGGAGGAGTTCTCCGCAACGGTGCTCCGAGGAATTTTGACGAGATCGACATCGGTCTAGCAGATGAAGCCAAGCGGCTGGGCGACATTTGGCCGATCGCACGTGCAGTCCCACCGGGTCTGCTGTGGCGCCATACGATGACAGTGGCCCGTGAACGCGCATCGCGGGGGTTGCGAGATGCTCTTGGAGAACCTCGTGGCATGAGCTGGACCGAGCTCACATTCGGCGAGCCCATCGCGGGGCCTCATCCTTGGACAACGCTTTCGCCGGTCTCGGTTGGAGCGACCGGTATTGCATTTCGCGGCAGGATCGATCGGCTAGACGAGGACGCGTCTCGAGGTGCGGCCATCATAACGGACTACAAGGTAGGTGCGGCGCCCGAGCGGAAGAAGACCATCGTTTTCAATCAAGGGAGGGAGCTCCAACGCGTTTTCTATGCTCTGGCCGCCAAATCGTTGCTGCCGGAGGTCCGGAACGTCGAGTCTCGGCTGACCTACCTCAGGCACGAGCCCGCTCGCACCTTGAGCTTGGTCCACGACGAACTCGCAGCTGCCATCGAGGAGGCAATTACCTTTACAGCCGCTGGTGTCGAACTTCAGAAGACCGGGCAGATTGCGCCGGGTCCCCAACCGGAGTTTTTTGACCCGATTTCGATCGCGCTGCCATCCGATCTGGACGTCTATCGTCGTACCAAGCAACGTCCCTTCGCGCAGGTGAACAGCCCGCTATCCAAGCTTTGGAGCAGCCCGTGACCGCTGACCTAGATGCTCGCAGACGCGCGTTGACAGACTTCATATCCAACATCCTGGTCGAGGCAGCCGCTGGCACCGGCAAGACGTCCTTGATGGCTGCCCGTGTTGCGATGATGATAGCGAGCGGGATTGAACCCTCAAAGATTGCCGCGATCACCTTCACCGAACCGGCGGCAAGCGAGCTTGAAGCGCGAATTCGGTGGACGATTGCGGAGCTCCGGGCCGGAAAGATCCCGCCGGCGCTAGCAAAAACACTCACTGAGCCGTTAGACGCGGATGCGCTTGCTCGTCTCGAGGCCGCGGCTCCGCGACTCGATGAGATCACGGCGACGACAATCCACGGCTTCTGCCAAGGCATCATCCGCTCCCACGGGCTTGCTGCGGGTCTCGATCCCGGATCCAGAGTGGTGGATGCAACCGTCGCCGAGGCCCTCTTCGATGAAGTGCTTGCCGAGTGGTTGGCGCGAAAGTTAGCGGATGGTGCCGACGAAGATGGAGCGATCGCCACGTTGGCGAAGGACGATCCGCTTGGAGTCGTCGAGCGCGTTCGCGAACTTGCCGTATTGCGCCGAGACCATCGCACCGCGAGTGCGCCTCCACCTGATTTCTCATCCCGGCCCGACCGGACATTCAACGAAGCCGTCGTGGCGTTTTCCCGCTGGCACGCTGCCGGTCCAGCCGAGGCTGGCACAGCGGACTTGATCAATGACCTGGAACGTTTGGCTGCATTCTATAACGAAGCCCTCGCGAATACCGCATTTCCAGTCCTTTGGCGCTTGACGCAGCCTCCACGCATCGAAGCTATGTTGCCGCGGTCCATCGATCTACAGCCGTATCGCAGAATGGCGGCCTGGAAGAGTGTCCTCGGACCCGCTGAAGGCCAGCGTCGGGGTGGCGAGGCCTCCGCCCGGTACGAGCAGGTGAGCGCGGCATACCGAGTCTTGATTGGGTCGATTGCCCAGCGGCTTGTGCATGAACTGGCCGCGGTCTTGAGCGAAGTGATCGATGCATATGATCTGCGCAAGCGTGATGCTGCGATCCTGGATTTCGACGACCTGCTGCTTCAAGCGCGACTTCTCGTCTGCGAGCATACGGAAATCCGCGAATGGCTTGCGGGCCGCTACCCGCATCTTCTCGTCGACGAATTCCAGGACACGGACCCGCTACAGGCCGAGATCCTGTTTTTCATCGCGGCAACCACGCCTCCCGGCCGATGGGAACAGGCTGAGCTCCGTCCCGGCGCGCTGTTTCTGGTCGGCGATCCTAAGCAGGCTATCTATCGGTTTCGCGGGGCCGACATTGAGGCCTATGCCGTCGCAAAGTCGGTGATCGCCAGATCATCCAACGGCTGCCTGCTAGCCGTTACAGCCAATTTCCGGTCCCGGGCGGAAGTGCTCGAACATGTCAACGAGGTTTTCCAGCAGGTTCTTGCCAAGCCGGGGCAGCCCGGCTTCGTGCCCTTGACGGCTACGGTGAACCCGCCGCCGCTGCCATTTCCGGCTGCGGCGAAGTTGACGATCGACGTGCCGCGCGATGCTCGCGCAGAGGAGCAGCGCGAGGCGGAGGCGGAGGCGGTGGCCGGTCTTTGCGTGCGCTTGATAGGGGCACTTACGATTACCGAGGCAGACGGCACAGAACGGCGTCTTCGCGCAGGTGATATAGCGTTGCTCGCGCCCACGCATACCGATTTATGGCGCTACGAGCGGGCCCTTGAAGGACAGCGGATCGCTGTCGCCTCTCAAGCTGGCAACGCACTATTCCGGCGGCAGGAATTGCAAGATCTTCTGGCTTTGGTCCGAACGTTGAGCGATCCCTTGGACACACTCGCGTTTGGCGCGCTTATGCGAGGCCCGCTTGTTGGCATGAGCGACGAAGAGTTGCTCGACGTCACGGCGGCACTCAAGCCAGATGCTGACGGTCGCCGGCGATTTCAGTTGCGGACGGTGGCTGACGACGTTGTCCATCCTCTCGCTCGTGACGTGCTCGTGAAACTCCAAGGTCTGCACAGACTCGCTGCGGAGCTCACGCCCATGCAATTGCTAGCGTACGCGATCGAGCGATTGAACCTCCGGGTGGTGATGGCCGCGCGTCATGGCCAACGCAACGCTCGTGCGTTGGCGAATCTCGATGCGATTGTCGAGCTTGCCAAGCCCTACGGAGTCGCTGGCCTGCGGGCATTTGCGCTCGATCTCCAGCGGGGTTGGGAGCGAAAACGCCGCCACCCCGAGGGACGGGTGGATGTCTCCGGAGAAGCGGTCGAAATCGTCACGATGCACAGCGCCAAGGGGCTTGAATGGCCTGTCGTCATCACGGTGAACTCGTCAACTCGTTTCAAGCCTCAGGACCAGTTCGTCTATCGCCAATCGGACGATACCCTCCATTGGATCGTCGGCGGCATTGAGCCACCGGACTTGGCAACCGCCCGCAGCGAGGAAGAGTTTCGTGAAGCTAGGCAGCGCGAACGGCTGTGGTACGTCGCGACCACGCGCGCCCGCGATCTTCTCGTAATCCCCGAGCTCCCAGGAGCCTCGCCGCGCTCGTGGTCCAGGGTCATGGATCTAGGACAAAAGCGACTGAGCGAGCTTCAAACTGACATGCTACCTGTCCCTGAAGTAACCGCTACTGATGTCCTGACCAACGAGCAGACCGACGCGATTTTCACCGCCGAGCGCGAGCGCATCGTGGCAGCCTCGGAACCCATTCTCTGGGATCGTCCGAGCGAGCGCGATCCTGACCGCAGCGCAGACACGATAGACAGCTTTGTCATGGATAGCACCCCGGACGGACAACGAATAATCGGGGCGGGCGCCCTCCGCGGTAACGTTCTTCACAAGCTGATGGAGGAGCTCCTTAATGGCGAACTGTCCCAAGGCGAGGAAGAGGTCATCCGGCGGGCCGGACAACTGCTAGAGCAACTGCAAGCCGCGTTGGATGGCAGCGACAATAAGCTCAGGCCGGATCCCGCGGAAATGGGAAGAACAGCGCTGCGGACATTGCGCATGCCCGACCTTGAGCCGTTCATCGGGCGGCTGGTGCCCGAAATTCCGCTATGGGCAGCAGCCCCGCCACGCTATCTGGCCGGCCGCGCGGATGCCGCCTGGCTCGACGGCGATCGCATCGCCCTGGTCATAGACTGGAAATCGGATGTGAATCCGGATGCGACTGCGCAGGGTGCACACGCGGCACAGCTCCGTGATTATCTGAGCGTGACCGGTGCTGAACGCGGGGCCGTCGTTTACATGTCAGCTGGTCATGTCTCCTGGATCGACCCGGGAGTGCCGTGATTACCAGACGGGATTGAGTGTCGGGGAGGAGGAGCAAACGATCACCCGGCTAGATCCACGCGTCATCGCGACATAGAGGTTTCGAGCGTTGAGGGCAGCGGCGTTCAGAACAACGGAGATATCGGCTTCCAGGCCTTTGAGTAGCAAGGTGCTGCCGACCGAGCGTCTGGCAAGCGGCCGCCCAACCAACCGCGACTGCTCGCGGATCGCAACGGTCGCCTCGCGGAAGGACGGTCCCCCTGGGGAGGCGGCGAGCTGGAGGGCGCGCTGGGCTGCGGCAAGCACCGCCGGACGATAACATCGCACCCCGCCCGTCCTGTTGATAGACACCAACAAGTCTGCAACCGCGCTCAGCGTTCGCTCCTGCTCGACCACAACGGCCGCCTGTTCCATTTCGGACAAGGCACGGCCAAGGCTGCCCGCCCGGGCGGCAGCGATCGACCGCACAAGGTCATCAGCAGAAAAATTGCTCATCAGGTTTTCAGCAAATCCAGCAGCCACGGCGAGCGCTTCCTGGTGACTGAGATCAAGCGCAGCTCCAAAATCCGTCAGGTCCCGCAAGTCTACGGCCTCTACGGTGACGGCACCATCGACCTGACGTGCGAAGCGGCGCTGTCCACGCGGGTCAGTACTGTCGCCGATAATCAGGACCTTTGCTTCGCCGGAGACTTGTACCGCGGCCGCCGCCAAACGAAGTGCATCATCGCGCCGACCGTCGAGCTCGATCCACTGAACTGCAGCGGGCGCCGTCCGCAGGTCGATCGGTGTGCCGCTGACGAGCTGGGGCCGGAGGGAGAGTAACCAATTCCCCAGTTCGGCGGCTCCGGCATTGTTCCACCGCCAAGGAATGGTGAGTTCCCCGACAACCGGGAAGAATGCCAGCACCTCTGAATTCCAATCCGCTAGACGGTCGCCCCCGAATCCGAAGATGGATTGGAAAGGGTCTCCGACGATCGCTGTCGGCAGGCTCTGGGCGAGCCAGGTCACCAACGCGTGTTGGCGGATGGAGCAATCCTGGTACTCATCTACAAACAGTCTTTCGTAGCTTGCGGCGAGGATATCGTTCACACGCCCGTTTGCGATGAGCCGAGCCGCTGCATCTCGGATGGCCTCATAATTCGGCCGCGCACCGCTTATGATCCTCGGATCGAGGCGCGCGCGCTGCGGAAATGTCGAAATAAGCCGGATCGCAAAGCCATCCAGCGTAGTTGCTCGATAGGAGCTGGGTTTCACTCCCGCCTTTTCGAGACGCCCACGCAACGCTGCCACGCCGGCGTTGGTGTGCGTCAACACGAGGATCGGTTTCGCGCCACCGTGCCGGGCAAGCGCGTCCGTGATGAGCTGTGTCTTTCCGCAGCCAGCAGGAGCTACGACAAGTCCACGCCCGATGGCGTTCAGGTCGATTTCACCGGCTGCCATCTTCAACCCAATCCAACACGCCATCCATCACGCTTGTCAGACTAGCATTGGCGGCAGCATAAGAAGGTCCGACGATGGTCCGTCCAGCGGTCTCCATGGTTGTAATGGTCTTAAGCCAGCCGAACCGCGCCGCAGCATTCCCCAGGAGCGTTCGGCTGGCGGCATCGAAGCCATTAATCAGAGCGTCGGTTTCAAGAACAATCAGAGACGTCGAGCTGTTCGAAATCGTCTTGATATGCGCGTCGATGAGTGCGCGTTCCTTTGCTTCGACCGCAAGCTCGAGAAGTTGCGCGACGGACGCGTCTGACAAGGCAGAAAACAGCTCCTGCTCAAGCGCCCGCCCCCCACCCCAGGCGAAGACCTCCCCTCCGCCGGCCAGGAAAGTCGCCTCCGCTGCTGCTGGCGCGGCCTTGTCACTGTCGCGCAGGATGGCGACGCGGTATCCAAGGGACTGCAATGCGTTGGCGCGGCTGAACGTCTCATCGCCATTGCCGTTGACCAGCGTGGCGCCGCAGGCGGCCAGCGATAATTCACCCGTTCCGGTGAAATGTTGATCCAGTCCGCGCATAAGGCCGATCTCGCTTCCGCCTTCACACACAACGATGGACCTCGCGAGGAGGGCATGGGCGTGAGCCCGGATCGTCCCCTGCACGTCCCCTGCGTCGCTGGCACGGGTCACGGTGTGTTCGTAATCGCTATGTCGGACGATGTGGAGCTGGTGAGCGCTCAGTTCGGTGACGGTCGTTGGTGAATGGCTCGTTGCGAACACCTGCATCGGAGGAATTTCTTCCTTCGCACCGAGCGCCCCGAGCAAGCGGATGATGCGGTGCGGCTCAAGGCCGTATTCCAGCTCATCGATCAGGAAGGTCGTTGCCTTTTCTGCAGCTTTCCGCTGCAGAGCGGCGATCAAAAGACGCGACGATCCCAAGCCGAGCGACCTCAGCGGTATGCCGCTCTCGTCGTGCAGCGAGATCGACCCGCCCGTAAAGCTGATCGAACCGGCGTCGATAAGGGCTTGCACCGCCGCACCGACAGGAACGCCCATCTCACCTGCAGCGGCGGTGACGATCTTCAAGGAGCCTTCCAACTCCTTGAGTTTCTCCTGATCAAAAGCATCACGCATCTCGCGCGCCAGCCGGGTCAGTTCGCTCGATGTATCTGCTTTGCCATCCGTTATTTTGCTCAACACCGAACCACGCCGCCACGTTAGGTGTGAGTCGCCCGCCCCACCGAGCCGCGCCGGCGCAATCCGGGTGCGATCGGCCCAGCTGAGGTTGCGCGTTCGTCCCGCGGCCTGCGCGCGCGGCGACACGAGCGACCATTCCGGCTCGAGGTCGCTCTGCACGGTGAGTTGCAGTGTCAGCGCCGTTTCTAACCCGGCACCTGGCTCCGCCTCCACGATTCCCGTCACCGCGTTGAAGCCCACCAGGAAGTCGCCGTACGCGTCGATGTTCTTGAGCGGATCATCGAGGGCGCCAAGGGTAACGGAAATGCGGATAGGCTGATCGAAGTCGATCCCGTGGAAGTCCGCATCCGTGAAGGACAACGATCGCCGCGCGCCGAGGCATAAATCGATTGCGTCGAGGATCGTCGACTTCCCGCTATCACCCGGGCCGATGAGACAGTTTACCCCGGGCCCCGGCAGCCACCGGAGAGTTTTGATTGCGCGAAAGTTCGCTATTTCCAATATTCGGACCAATGCCATGCCCACCCCCACATCTGCTTTTTTTCGCTTACCTGCCGTGCGCTGTATTAGATCTCCGCGGTAAAATCCTCCGCGAATAGCTATTCGGTGCAGGCGCGGCGGAAACGCTAGGGCAAAAGACATATAGCAGGTGATGCCACGAAGGGCCGTGTTTTTTACAGCTACTCCGGGAAACCCTCATGGGAAATGCTTGCATGAAAACGGCTTCATCTGCAAAATCTAAAGGGGCAGTATTTCTATCTGGCCGGCCTTATTGCTTAGGACGTGCATAATCGGAAGACGACGGGGAGGCCTTATGGATACAACGAAGCCTAATCAAGGTCTGTTGTTCGACGACCGGTTTCTGGACAAGTACGCCGGGCCGATCATTTCTGATCCCGCAGTCGCAATCGTGGAACTTGTGGCAAACGCCTGGGATGCCTACGCCACACGTGTCGATATTGTCTGGCCGAAGCGAACAGAGAATATCCCGTTTTCGATAACGGACAATGGAAAGGGGATGACGCCGGCACAGTTTGAGCGGCGTTGGAAAACCCTTGACTACAACCGCCTCCTCGAGGAAGGAAACAAGTCTGCGCCGCCTGCTGAAATGTCCAGCTCCCCTCCGCGCAATCCCTATGGACGCAACGGAAAAGGGCGTCACGCTGCCTTCAAGTTCTCTGACCCATATCGCGTCCGGACGTGGCGTGATGGCGAGGAGACAATATACGAGGTCCGACGCGGTACCAAACAGCCGTTCGATGTAAAGATTGTCAGCTCACGCACAGGTGTTGAAGGTCACGGGACAGAGATTAAAGCGACCACGTCCGACGGGGTTGCCATGGATGCCGATACAGCCCGGGAAATCATTGGGACTCGCTTCCTTGCCGACCCAAACTTCGTTGTCTCATTAGACGGTACACTCGTCACATTTGACGACATCCCTACGCACAGCATTCAGAAAGTGGTTGTCGATGTGCCGGGCCATGGAATCGTCCAGGTCGTCATGATCGATAGCCAAAAGGCTGACCGTACTACAAAACAACACGGCATCGCTTGGCGTGTGAATACACGTCTCGTAGGCGTACCAGGCTGGATAGGTTTCGATCATGAGCGGATACTCGATGGTCGCAGCACTGAGGCGAAACGCTTTCAGTTCATCGTTTCTGCCGATCTTCTTGAGAACGCTGTTCAGCCTGACTGGACGGGCTTTATTTCCAGTGATCCTGCCTGGCAGGCAACCCGCGACGCGGTTCACGCGCAGATCAAGAAATATCTCTCTGCATTTTCTGCTGATCGCCGTCGTGAAGCCAAGGAGACTGTGAAAGAGAACCTCGTGAAAACTGTGCGGCAGTTGCCGCCTGTAGGGCGGGAACGCTGGAATCAGTTTGTCGACGAGGTGATCGACAACTGCCCCTCCATTTCAACCGATGAGGTAGGGAAGGTGGCAGGTATCCTCGCCAATCTCGAATTGAGTACATCGAAATATGGATTAGTCGAAAAGCTCCATGAGCTTGAGCCCGGGGACCTTGACGCCCTCTACCAACTTCTTGACGATTGGACGCTCAGGCTCGCCAAAGATGCCTTGGACGAGGTTCAGACACGACTGAAGCTGATTGAAGATCTCGACAATAAGCTTCGTGATGAAACCATGGATGAGGTGGGAGACCTTCAACCATTGTTCGAGCGATCACTGTGGGTATTTGGCCCCGAGTTCGAAAGCCTCGAGTTCACCAGCAACAGGGGAATGACCGAAGTTATCAGGAAGATCTTCGGATCTGACAAAATAGGCAGCAGACAACGCCCTGACTTCGTCATATTGCCGGACGGAAGCGTTGGACTTTATAGTCGCGACGCACACGACCTCGGTCATGATGTCGACGGGGTATCCCGCCTCGTGGTCGCCGAAATCAAGAGGCCAGGAATCGCCATTGGCTCGGAACAGAAGGATCAAGCCTGGCGGTATGTGAAGGAGTTGAGAAACAAGGGGCTGTTGACCGAGGCAGCGACCATCACGTGCTATGTGTTGGGATCCAGGATCGACAAAGACGAAAGCGCCCACCGCACAGAATGGGACGGTCGGGTAACAATAATCCCGATGTCTTACAATACGTTCATACGTCGAGCGGAGAAGCGAATGCTCGGCCTGCGCGAAAAGCTCAAAGAAGCACCTTTTTTACGCGACATCGACGAGACGTTTCTTGAGCCGCCTCAGGAACAGCAGGCCGACATGCTCGTCAGCTGACGCAGTTTCGCGCAGAGCCGCTAATCTTCCGCTAGCGCCTGCTTGACGGCATCCAGTATTACTGAGACGTCGTCGCCGGTCGGTTCGATCTCCAGATCGCCATGAACGATGCGATTGCGGACCGCAATCAATGGGCGCAACCGGCGCTCGGTCTCGGGCGTGACGTAGCCCAAAGTAGCGAGCGTCTCGACAACCGTGCCAGGCGCGCGGGGCCGCTTGCCCTCCTCACCTTGTAGCCGGTGCAACGCTGCTTCTAGTAGAGCCCATCCTAACACGAATGCGGCCCGATGATTTCCTAGTTCGGAGAGAGCTTCCACCTCCAAGAGGCGCTTGGCGATCAATGCTTGCGAGGCCTGGGGCATCACTACAGTTGCTTGAGGATCATTTCCACCATAGCTGATAACGAACTCCCACTCGGGGTGCCCGTCGAAGAGCTTGCGGATCTGGCTCAAACTCCGCTCGGCCGCTGGGCTATATTGCTGCTTCACCTCGATCGCAATTTGGGCGTCGTCTTTCGACGCAATCGCGTCCGGCTGATATGAGCCAAGAAAAGGTGGGGTGAGCTCCTTGCCGGGATGCATCACGAACTTGAAACCCTTCGCCTCGTACTGATCACGAAGTTTCTCGAGTGTTTTCCGTTCGAATTCGATAGCTGATTGTGAGCTCAAGGTCACTGGATACTCCTCCAACTTAAATCGTTGGTGACATGTACATATACAACTGGCGTGGGGACTTCGGAAGCTGTCACTATGTCCAAGGCAGCAGTGAGCTGCTCGCTTGGATCGAGGAATTGCCAACCGCCTGCGGGCTCGAATTTCTGGACGCATACTCGCTCGATTGATTTGTCATCGAGATATATAATTCCGATCAATGCATCCAGGATCGGCTTGATGATATTGTCGACATCACCCCCCATCGGCGCGATAGGGAAATAGTAAATTGTGAGAGCCAGCGGTTCGGGCTCGAGATAGGCCCACTCGACGACCTCATCCCGCCTCGTCGCGGCAGCCGCGGCAACCTCGCCCTTCCAGCGCTCTTTCGATGACCCTCGCCCTTGAAGCGAAACGGGCGTTCCTTCGAGATGGAATTCAAATGGAAACAATTCTTCCTCTTCTACGCTGAGGTCCTTTGGTTAAATTGCGTTTCTTGGCATGCTGCCAAAATCTCGGATACGTTTGGCGTGAAGGGCGCGATTTTCAGCTGCTTCCTCAATCCCGACAGTGCCGCATTCCCGAATACTATCAAGCAGTGCCGTGGGTCTGATCACCGATAGCCCACGTGCCGGCGAAAAGCTCCTGATGGAGGTTCAAATCCTCGCGCCAGAGCTGGTTCTTGAGGCGATAGTAGGTACGACAGAGTGCGACGATCTTCTCGCCGGCTCCCAGCCGCACTGGTACCGAAATGTCCGTGATGCCGCTATAAACTGTTTTGGTGAAGCCGGAACTGGATAGCAAGAAACTTCCTTCGACTTCTTTTGACAGCGTCACCTTGATCAATTTCTTGAGATACCCCGAACCCGGCCGCTGATCAGTAAGCGGTGTGCCGCTGGCACATTGAATTGGCAACCCTATCAAACATGCAGGTGCGGCGCGGGTGTTTTGCGAGGAGCTCATGCGGGTCGAATTTTGTAGAAATCAGGACGGATAGTCGCTAGATATTTCCTACAGCGCGTGCTGCGGTGCTGCGGGTTCCCCCGAAATCCACGGAGACTACGATCAACCTCTCACAAGGAGCGCGAACCCATGTCTTCGACGATATCTAAGGGCCGCATTCAATCCACTCTCCGCCACTTCCTCGATAACGAGGCTTCAGGCGGCATCATCCTGATGTTAGTTGCCGCACTGGCGATCGCGACAGCAAATTCGCCGATGGCGGACGCGTATTTCAATATCCTTCATGTGTATATCGGGCCCCTCAGCATCCAGCACTGGATCAATGACGCACTGATGGCTGTCTTCTTCTTGCTGGTGGGACTGGAAATAAAGCGAGAGATGCTGGACGGCCAGCTATCGACCTGGAGCAGACGCATCCTGCCGGGAGCCGCCGCCGCCGGAGGTATGGTGTTTCCGGCACTGTTCTACATTTACTTTAACTGGAACGATGCGTCCGCGCTCAGGGGATGGGCCATTCCGACGGCGACCGATATCGCTTTTGCGCTCGGCGTGCTGTCGTTGTTCGGGAAACGTGTCCCGGCATCGCTGAAAATCTTTCTAGCCGCGTTGGCAATCATCGATGATCTCGGGGCAGTCATCGTAATTGCACTGTTTTATACCGCCGACCTCAACCTGCTGGCACTTTCCGGCGCGGCGATTGTCGTCGGCAACCTTATCATTTTTAACCGGATGGGCGTGAAAGCATTGTGGCCCTACCTGGTGCTGGGTGCAGTGCTCTGGGTTCTGGTGTTCTCATCCGGTGTCCATGCTACGCTGGCGGGTGTCATACTGGCGCTTACGATTCCGTTGAAACTCACGCCGGGCACTCCGGAAGCCACTCACGCAGAATCCCCTCTCCATAAGCTGGAGCACCATCTTCACAAGCCCGTTGCGTTTGCCATCGTGCCGATCTTCGGGTTTGCCAATGCGGGCGTTTCGTTTGCCGGGGTTTCCATGTCGGTCGTCACCGAGCCGCTGACCATGGGTGTTGCCGCCGGGCTCCTGCTCGGAAAACTGGTCGGCGTTCTTGGCACGGTTGCAGTTCTTGTAAACTTCAAACTCGCCGAACTTCCTGCACAAGCGAGCTGGGGACAGATGGCCGGGGTAGCACTCTTGTGCGGTATCGGCTTCACCATGTCTCTGTTTATCGGATTGCTGGCATTCAACGATCCGAACGTGCAGGATCACGTGAAAATCGGCATTCTGCTGGGTTCACTGACATCGGGCTTGATTGGTGCGGTTTTGCTCACCGCATTTGGCCGTCGATCCGAGACTTAAATCGGGCGCTCCACGGTAGCAGGTCATCGATCTGACTCTGCTTGTGGCCGTTGGCGATGGCGGTCAGGGTGGTGCTCAGGTAGGCGAACGGATCGACAGCATTGAGCTTGCAGGTTTCGATGAGCGAGGCGATTGTCGCCCAGTTCTTCGCTCCCGCATCGTGTCCCGCGAAGAGAGCGTTCTTCCGGTTCAACGCAATCGGCCTGATGGTCCGCTCAACCGTATTGTTGTCGATCTCGATGCGGCCGTCTGTCAGGAAGAGCTTCAAACCATCCCAGTATTTGTCGATGTAGGCCAAGGCCTCGCCAAGCGGGGACTTTGTCGCGACACGGCTACGGTGATGGGCAAGCCAGGCCTGCATGTCGGCGACGACCGGGGCTGAGCGTTCCTGTCGTCCAGCAAGACGAGCATTTGAATCACGACCTCGTAGCTCGGCTTCAATGCGATACAGCTCCCCGATCCGTTTGACGCCGTCCTCGGCAATGGGTGCTGATCCGTTGCGCGTGATCTCCACCAGCTTGCGCCGTGCGTGGGCCCAGCAATAGGCAAGCCGAATGTTTGGCCCAACGCGCTCAGGTGCGATCAGTCTGTTGTATCCGGCATAGCCATCCACCTGCAGGATGCCGGAGAAGCCTTGCAATATCCGCTCGGCATGAAGGCCCCCTCGACCGGGAGCGTAGGTGAAGGCCACGCCCGGTGGAGCGCCGCCGCCCCATGGGCGATCATCCCGCGCCAGCGCCCAGAAATATCCGGTTTTGGTCTTGCGCGAGCCGGGATCGAGAACCGGGGCACGGGTCTCGTCCATGAACAGCTTGGTAGAGCGCTTCAGGTTGGCGATCAGAGCATCAAAAACCGGACGGAGTTCGAATGCCGCCCGCCCGACCCAATCGGCGAGCGTCGAACGGTCGAGATCGATACCCTGGCGGCTCATGATCTGTGCCTGCCGATAAAGCGGCAGATGATCGGCATATTTGGAAACCAGTACATGCGCGATGGTCGCTTCGGTCGGCAATCCCGCATGGATCAGTCGTGCAGATGCTGAAGCCTGAGATACGCCATCGGTACAGACACGGCAGGCATATTTGGGACGACGGGTGACGATAACGCGGAACTGTGCGGGAATGACATCCAGCCGCTCGGACACGTCCTCCCCGATGCAATGCAGTCCGCCGCCGCAGGTGCAGATCAAGCTCTCCGGCTCGATGACCTCTTCGAAACGAGGAAGATGAGCGGGAAGAGAGCCTCGATTGGCTTCGCGTGGCTTGGGCTGCGGCTTACCCGGAGCGCTGTCGGCCTCGTCTTCGGCATGGATCGCCGCAATGGCCGTTTCCAAGTCTTCCAGTGCAAGATCGAATTGCTCAGGATCGGCCTTCTCGGATTTGCGGCCAAAGGCGGCTTGTTTGAAAGCGGCGACCAGTTTCTCCAGCCGTTCGATCCGCTCGTCCTTGCGGGCTTCACGAAGCTGGGAGGCGATCAGCATCGCCTTCAGGGCAGCAATATCGTCTGGAAGATCGACCGCATCCAACATGCTGGAAGCTTATCAATTTGGGCGGCATCACGCCGCCGGAATTTGCGAACCGAGTCATCGTGACGCACCTATTCGATTGCGGCTGGCGCTCGTACCTCAACGGACCGCACCCGACGCCAATCGAGCCCTGCAAATAGCGCCTCGAACTGGGCATGCCCCAAGGTCATCAGACCGTCCCGGATGTCTGGCCAGGTGAAAGTATGCTCCTCCAATCGCTTGTAGGCCAACACCAGACCGCTGCCATCCCAGTAGATCAGCTTCAATCGGTCCGCCTTGCGTGATCGGAATACGAAGACCGTCCCCGTAAATGGGTCCTTATGCAACTCGTTCTTGACCAGTGCGGCCAAGCCGTCGTGACCCTTACGGAAATCGACAGGTTTGGTCGCCACCATGATCCGAACCCGGTTCGAGGGAAAGATCATACCGGAACCGCGCAGGCACGCGCGACAGCGGCGATCCGGGAGGCGGACGCGCCTTCTTCCAAGCGGATCGTGACAGCGCCGACGATGATCTCGGGACGGCTTGCTTTCTTAGCGGGCGGCTCCGAAACAGGTGGCTCCACGATAACGGCTGCGAACTCCATCGCATTCTCGGGTGCAGGCAGAACCAGCTTTCCTTGCCGTGCCATTGTCCGCCAAGTCGACAAGTGGTTTGGCTTCAGACCGTGTCGCTCTGCAACTTCATTGACCATAGCACCTGGTCGAAGGCTCTCGGAAACGATCTGCGCCTTGATCTCGTCCGGCCAGTGCCGATGCTGCTCACGCCCAGACTTTCTGGTCGTGAGAAACTCCAATGTACTCTCCATGGAGAAACTCCCTTTGATCATCCATGGAAAGCGGATCACAGATCAGGACGGACAGGACAACGTGGGAGCGGGACACCGGTTACGCTGATCAGTCCAGTGCTTGACCTCGACCAAGAATACGCGCCGTTTCCCTCCCTCTGATATAGTAAGTTCCACATCGAACCCACCGTCTTTGGACGATCTCGTCTTTCTAGCGCCAAAACCCATGCCCTCAAAGGCTTCGCGGGGAACTGCCTCAACCTCCCACCACTGTAATTTGGCGAGCGCTTGAGGATATCGCGCCACCAAGTCCGCAAGTGATTTCATGGCGCCACCGACGATCCTCTCGTAGCTTGCGGTAACATCCTCCGGAATTACCTGCTTCCTGACCCAGTTACGTAATGCGGCCGGGCCAATTAGATCGATTTCACCGAGACCCAGGCTTTCGGCTTCTCGAAGCGTCTCGGCTAGAAACCCCGCCCTGGAAATCACCATGGCCCGATCGAAATTTGGGGATTTGTTTTTTAAGGCGAAGGCCTGCTGAACACATTTGATGTCCGCGGGTCTTCTTCCAACCCTTACCTCAACGGCGACTGTTTGATTTCTTCCGTCGATCAACCCGCTAAAGTAACAGTCGACGCCTTGATCGCCGCCAACGAAACCAGATTGGGTTACTTCGTAGCCGCAGGCGTCAAATATCCTTCTGACGAGCTGCTCAGCATCCTGAAGCGCCAGAGGTTGTTCGCCATTCTCGAAGCGATCGATAAGTCCCAGCGCAGCGTTTAGCTTATCCGCTGTGATGCCGGTCATGGTTCGGCTCCGGTGAACGTCTGGATCCTTCGCGGTTGCCATCAAAGTGAAGGCTTATCCGCGGTTGAGTTGAGATGAGCCTCCAACTCCTGAATACTGGTCATGACCGACACAAATTCAGGCGGCGTCCCAAATATCATGGCAGACATTCTCTCGTAGTCGGCTTTGAGTTTGTTACGCATCTCGGGCGTGGGCACCAGCCGAAAACTACCGGGCACGGCTCGATCATATCGATGGTCCGGTGCGCGAAACATTAGCTCTTTATGCCGGCGGCAAGCCTCAGCGAGATCGAGCATCGATGCAGTGGCCTTGCCGTAGTCAGGATTCGTCCAAATTTGATGAACATCATAGTAGTGGCGCGAGTATCGATTGAGGTCTGGGACTTTCAGCTCAGGACTATCCTGTATGCTTCGTTTTTCCGTCATCTCCGTCATCGCGTGAAGGATCAGCACTTTCTCCCAAAAAGTGCGCTCCGGCTTGACGGTCGTTACATTGTGCACCGTCAGGTCAGTGCCCTTTCTCATTTCCGAAACAACGTATGGAATGATCTCTCGCCTCTCGGCCGGAACGGGATCTGGGCGTGCCCCGCCTTCGATGCGCACTGCCGCCTCGACATAACCGCCGCTGGTGTCAAACACACTTTTGTATCCAAGAACCAGCACATCGAGCGCCTCCTTCTTTCGGTAGAGATCGTATCCGAAGTCGAGCGAGAAATGTCCCGATTGCCCGGCCTCTCCCTCGACCGCGGCGATTTCCTCATCGAGCGAACGCTTGAGCGGTCCGGACATGTAATGGCGTGCTGCCTCGTCGACCTGCTCGGCAAGAGCCTTCTGCTGCTGATTGACGGAGGGAAGGGCTGCGATATCTGCCTCCAGCGGAACTTTTAAATCTGCTTTGTAGATGCCGATGTCGATGTCTTCGGAGAAACGCTTTATCAGGCTATATGCTTTGCTGAGGCTGGTGCCGCCTTTGAAGTAAAGGCCGATCGCATCATCCTTGCGCCGGTTGAACAAGAAGTCCAGCACCCAGCAGACATACAGATCCTTCTCGATGTTCTCGGCACGCGTTTCCAGGTCTGACGCAGCGGCGGAGAATAGTGCTCTCCGCTCGTCAGCGCTCGAGCGAAGGATATCAACGAAACTCTGACGCATGTTCATCTATTCCCTCGCGGCCCGGCGGAGTGCTTCCGTCTTCCTGGGGCGGCGGATCGGCGGCTATGGTCTCCACCGCCTGGTACATCCAGGCTGGGATGGCGTGGATGTTTTCGCGAAGATCCTCGACGATCGGCTGCCTATGGGGGCTTCGTGCCAGGTAGCGTACGATACCATCGACAACTGCCTCCAGATTGGCGCGCTCGTCGCGAAACCAATGGAGGGCCTGGATCACTCGCATTGCCGGCCGGCCCGCCCAAAACGCAGTCTTTGCCGAAATGCGCTTGAAGTCCAAGATGTAGATCACGGGCTTCGTGGCCTCGGTATCGCCGGCATTGGCCTCGATCTCGATGGTTCGGGGATATGCGTCCGCATAGATTGTAGACCTGGCGGGGACGGCCGTCGTCAGGCCAAGATCATTGGCAGCCGTCATGCCATCGACGCAAACACGAAGCTTGTCACGTCGTGCGATGGCATCGATGAATGAGGCGCGTGGCGGAAACACCATCTTGCCGGTCAGTTGGCTGATAGTTGGTTTGTCGTAAAGACCACGATGAGGGCGGCGGATGTCGCCGCGATTGGTCAACCTCTGCAGGGCCTTTTCGACGGCATTAGGTGTTGCAATGTCGAGAAAATCGGAACGGGACCAAACGCCCGAAGGTGCCGCACCTGCGATCCTTTGGTGAATGCGTTCCAGAGTGTCCGACGTGGGATCCGGCATAATCATCCTACTTTTTGACCAAAGATTATATACAAATTTTGGTCACAAGGCGCAATAGGTTCGCAAATGACCAATATTTAGATACAAAAATTGGTCAGTAATCGCATATCTCACGCCTTCATGTAGTGCTTTTGAAAGGCGGTGGTCAGACCCTTGTCGTTCGTCTCCTTGCACATGGCATGAATAGCTGGGGCGAGTTTTAACCCAAGCGTATATCGGCTTGGTTTGACGGTTTTCTTCGCGACGTCGAACATTTCTAAAGCTGCTGCAGACAGTGATCCGGTGGCCCAGAATTCAAAGTGGACTTTCAGGTTTTTCCAATCTGGATGGTTTTTGATGGCGCTGAAGGCCGTCGGCACGTTGTGCTGTAACCATCGCTTGAATTCATTGTCGGGGATTTCGCCGAAGGGACTGTAGCCTTTGCACTCGAAGAGGTGAATTGAGGCATTGCCATTAATCGCCACGACATCCACCTCGGCCTGCTTCGCATCATTCTTGAAGATGCGGTTCATCTTGATATCCCACGAGATAGTTTTCCGGACTATATCGGCTGCGAGGTATTCGAACAGCGTACCGCGAAGTTGTGTGGACGCCCCTTCGATCTTACCAAGCTTGCTGAAAAGTTCGTCGAACCTCGCAGGGTCGATTGCAGATGTTGCAGCTTGACGCAGAACGCTGGTCAGCTCCTTCAGCCCAGCGGCGATTTCGTCTCCAAACAGATTTCCCGGTGTTGCCGCTATAATCCCGTTCTGCTTGGCAAGCATGAACGCGTCATGCGAATAGGAATCGGCGACGAACATCTGGATGGTAGCCCCGACGTTACGAAGTGCACGCAGCGAATGGCATTTTTGAAGAAACGGCCGAATTCCCCCGACTCCGACCTCTTCGCCGAGAAGAATATCGCAGGCAAGAAATCCCGGCTTCTGTTTGCCGTCGTCACCCTTCGTCAGAAAGCTCAAATAAGATGGCGCCGTGAGGTCCCACGCAAACGTGCCGACCCTTGGCAGCGTCTCTCCATCGCGTGTGGACACCTTTTCATAACTGACGAGACCGAGTTTCCTGCTCCAATCACTGATGGCCTTGAGCAGTACGGACTCTGTAATCAGCCTCGCTCGAACATCTTGCGCCAAGGATTCGTAACGGCCGTCGTACTGGCTGAACACGATGCATTCCCCAATGCCGCTGACAAGAACCTTATCCAGCAGTTGCGCCTGCTTCAGCCGGTTGAAGATCGTATCGGGTGATAAATGCCGTGCCTGCATCATTGGAGCGCCACACGCGATCGCAAAATGCTTTGTGGGAAGCAGCCCGCCACGTTGCAAGATCGCCTCGAGGGCCAACCCGTATGCTGACCGTGTTCTGATCAACGCCTCGACGAGATTTTCCCAATATTGCGGGGATCCGTACTGCTGCTGCAGATAGATAAAGCGGGCCTTTCGGGGGAAGGTGATATACGCGAGACGTTTTACTGCGGTCCGTGTTCGGGAAACGCGCTGCCTCGCGGCATCCGGTTTCAAACCGTGGTTGTCGATCAGGAATTGTGCCACATCGCTTGTAAGCGAGGGGCCATGAGCCGACAGATAGTCCAGAACTGCATCACTCACAGGGAAATCTCGCTGTCACACAGCGCTATTAATAACTTACGTACATGATAGCCAAAGGCCTTTTTTCGCGGTCCAAGCTATGACATTGTTTTGCAACATAAAAAGTAGCATATTTTGTCAACGCTTTCTTCCGTCAATGTCACAGTCGATGAAAGTATGGCTGAATATCGTTCCAATTTCTCGGTCAATAATGGCACCATCACCTTCTGGCGCGGCGAATTCGATCGGCCGATTTACACGAGCGGGAGCGCGTGCCGATGCACAGTCCCAGAGCATGTAGATTATTGAAGCAGCTGCGCCTTGATCGCCTGTCCGACAATGGTCAACTGCAGCACCGGTTCGCCGCGGATGAAGCTTTCCTCGACCAGCTCCATCTTTTCCAGCCGCTCGACGAGCTTCTCCGACAGCCGCTTGTCACCCACGAGCCAACCGCGGCCGACATTTCTTTGCCGCCGAAAAAATGCGATTGCTCTCAGCGCTTCTTCTTGCGTCCGCGTGAGGCTACGTAGCATCTCCCCGGCCGCCGGATGGTCTACCGTGTTTTGCATGGTCAGGCCCTTCGCCTCTGTTTGATGTCCTATCGGCGCCGGGCCAATCGTTGGAAGGCTCCTCTATCGGTTCGTCCGCCGGATCAGGATCACGATCATAGGCGAGTTGTCGCTTTGCCAGAACGTCATGCAGCGTCTCTATGACACGTGCCGTTCCATAGCCCTCACTTGCGAAACGATCGATGATCTCAGCGACAACATCATCCAGTAGCTGAAACAGTCGTTCCGGACTTTTCGCGGTCATGAACAGCCCTCTCGATCAGGCACCAATCCGGCGTTGCTTCCAGTCCCTATACGGTGCCAGCAGCTGGCCGGGGAAGCGTTCCTCTATAGCCGTCTCCACCATCGCGATCTGAGCGAATACATCGCTGCCGTCGCGATTTTCGAGAGCGATGCTCTCGCTTGCCTCTTCAAGCTTCTGCATCATTGCAAACACTTCCTCGTCCGTCATCGCCCCCAAGCGATCCGCGAACTCTACGGCGTCGAATTCTGATTGACCGGGCATCACGACTCTCCCATTTTTTCGCCAACGGCTATCACCTAGAATGGTGCGCCGGGTAACGGCGCCTCGTCGCTGCCTGCTTTGAGCCAGACGCGGTGATCTCCGAGATTGCCCGCGCAACCGCAGGGACAAACGATGCTCTCGGGCTCGATCATGCTCTCGACCCGCAGCAGGTGGTCGGGCAGTGCACGCGCCTTACGCTCCTTGCGAGGAGCGGCCTTTTGCGGATCGGATGCGCTGACTTCGATCTTTTTCTCGACGGCGGCGATCCGCGCCTGCGTCTCGGTGATTGCCGTTTCAAGGTCTTCCAGCGCCAGCTCCATCTGCGCCGGATCGAGCTTTTCCGATTTCGGCCCGAGCTTCGTGCGCCGATAGTCGTGAACCTGACCTTCAAGCTTCTCGACCAGTTCCTTCAGCTCGGCGATGAATGCGTCCTTTTCGGCCACCACCGCCTGCTCATGCTGACGTGCGGCACGCTCGACCGACAGTTCGACCTGCATCGCCGCAAACGCCTTCGCCACCTCTGGCGGAAGGTCCGGAAACAGGCTGAGATCAAGCGCCGACGACATGCTGCCTTATAGCAAGACAGCACAAAAAGCCAAACAAAACAACGTAAAGACGGTTAGATACTCACCCTGCCGGCGACGGCGCAGTCACCCGTTGCGCCATGACACGTCACCAGTCAAGACCGTCGAAGAGGGCCTCATACTGAGCCCTGGAAAGACGCATCGTCCCATCCTGCACCTTGGGCCAGGCAAAGTTTCCATGCTCAAGGATTTTATAGATCAGCACCATTCCGGTGCCATCCCACACCAGGATCTTCAGGCGATCCCCGCGCTTCGACCGGAAGTTAACCGTCACCCCGGAATGCGGGTCGAGCTTCAATTCGGTCTGCACCATCAAAGCCAGCGCCTGATGCCCACAGCGGAAGTCCACCGGACGCGTTGCGATCAGGATTGGCAGCCGCTGGCCCGCGACGATCATGTCGTCCCTCGCATAGCTCGCACCAGAGCCGCCACGCGCCCAACCGGCACATCGCCGGGAACCCGCATCACAAGGTCCGCGCCGATCTCCAGCGTCAAGACCGGCAAAACCGCCGACGGCTGCGGCGGCGCCATAACATTCACAGTCTCGCTCGGCTCCACCGCAATCGCCAAAGGCACAAAGGCAGGCTCGCCATCCCCGATCTCCGACGGGCCCGACATAGCCTCAAAAGGCAGGGCAGAATGCCCTCGCGCGCTTGCCGGCGCCAGAAGGAAAGCTGGTGCGCAACAACGTCGTGACGGCGCGCGACATCAGCAACACGAACACCAGGCTGAAGGCTTTCCGCGACAATCCGCGCCTTCACATCATCGGGCCAACGCCGGTTCCCGCGACGCGGCCCGACAACCTCGTAATGCCCAACAAATCCATCATCTGCCATACCAATCTCCAGATAGTCCTGGAAACCTTCTCGCACACGCAGAAAGCCTCAAAATACAGCTAATCCAATGGGGTGGAGAAGACGGCGCTTACGCATCAGCCCTCTCCCGGACCGACCGAGTTGCCCGATACGGACCGCTGTGGCAGCCGATATGCCGAACCGCTCCGCTGCGGCACGAACTGTCATGCCGCCGTTCAACGCGGCTGCAATACGCGTTCGCAAATCAAGAGAAAGAGGTCGCACCATCATTGCTGGCCTCCAATCCAGCAATGATCTTGAACCACAAATTCAAACCCGAGGAGATCTCATCTCCATTCCGAATAGACTGACAGGCTCTAGTTTTGTCGCCCGTTGGCACAGTAACCCTTGTGGCCATATGGAGGTAGTGCTCGCTACATTGTCCATAAGATTTCGTAAATACCACCTCCGCTAGTCGGAAAAATCCAACACGTTTCAGCTGGCTGTCAGTCAGGCATGCACTACCAAAGGGCGTGTCCGAGCCTTCGTTGATTGTCACCCTTGTTGGTCAAGGTGATGCTCGAGCTTTTCCCAGCTCTCATCCAGCGCATAGGTCGATGAAAGATAAGGTATGCCGATATGACCGAAATATACCGAGAGCTGCCGTTCGGCACTTTCCTCGTTCCAGCCGGCGATACCGCGGCTATAGATCGCCGAAACGATCCCGCTGCGGTCAGCGCCAGCCTTACAATGGATGAGTATGGGCTTCGGCGCATTTCTCATGATGGCTATCAACTGATCCGCGACCTCGCCCGTCACAGGATCGGACGAGGACATCTTGAAATCGATATGCTGCACGCCGAGGGCCTTTGCCGTGGCGACTTCATCCCGATACCACCGCGCGCTATCGGCGCCTCGAAGATTGATGATCGTCTTTATGCCGTGATCGGCAACGTATTTTTCCAGCTGCTTAGGCGTTGGCTGGGCAGATCGGTAGAACTCACCCGCGATGACTGTGTGAAAGTTTCCGGTGAGCTGGAGAAACCCGAGATAGCCGCCGCCCGCGACGGCGCAGATCGCGAGAACAGCGGCTGCTCTTTTCAGAACTTTTTTGCCGATGGCTTTTCGGTAGATGGTCATGGTTCGCGAGGCCTCCGGGCAGTTTTGACCTGGAGCCGCCACTGGATGCGTCTTCGGCGTGTGACGACTGCTGCCGCACGTATCGGAAACTAGGCTGACATTGACCTGAAGGAACGTCATGGCCGCCGTGGCGTGGAAGAGAGGACGAGTTTGAGAATCCTGCTTGTTGAAGACAGCCGGCTCATCGGAGAGGCGGTCAAGGACCATATCGCAACGACGCCCCATGCCGTGGATTGGGTCTTGCGCCTTGAGGATGCCGACGCCGCGGTCGGCTCCGTCGACTATGGACTTATCCTGCTGGATTTGCAGCTTCCTGATGGAGACGGAATCTCTTTCCTCAAGCGCATTCGGCGAAACAGCATGACCTTGCCTGTCATCATCCTGACAGCGCGGGACCAGGTCACCGACCGGATCGAGGGGCTGAACGCCGGAGCCGACGACTATCTCGTCAAGCCGTTCGATCTTGGTGAACTGGAGGCGAGGGTGGCGGCGGTTTCGCGGCGATACGACGGCCGGCCGCAGCCGATTCTACAATTCGGCGATATGGAGGTCGACCGGCCGCATCATGCGCTCACCGTCGCTGGAGATACGGTTCTCCTGACCCGTCGCGAATGGGCCGTTCTGGATCTCCTCGTGGCGCGACCGGGCATCATTGTTCCGAAAGGGCAGATCGAGGAGGCGCTTTACGAATTCGGCGCGGAAATCGAAAGCAACACGGTGGAGGTCTATGTCAGCCGCCTGCGCAAGAAAGTCGGCAAGGAAAGGATCAGGACCATCCGGGGCATCGGCTATCTTCTGGAGGAAAAATGAAACGCGAACGCAGCCTTGCCCGCTACCTGATGCTTTCGCTGACGGGCGCGCTCATTGCCTTCTGGCTGATCGCGATCGCCATCAGCATCCAGGTGATGCGGGAAGAATATGACGAGGTCTTCGATAGCGCCTTGCAGGAAACGAGCGAAAGACTGCTGTCGCTCGTCGCTGCCGATCTGCAACTGCGCGCCGGCGCCGGTCATGGCCTTTCCATCGATTTCAACGCCGCCAAGCAGGGTGAATATCTGACCTATCAGGCCAGAAGCATGGACGGTAATATCATTCTGAGATCCCATGATGCGCCGGAGACACCGTTCGATGCGCCGCTTTCAGTGGGCTTCCACGATACGGAGCGCCATCGCATCTATACCGCCGTGGCAGATGACTTCACCTTGTTCGTTCAGGTTGCCGACCGCTTCAGCCACAGACGGGAGGCCGTGCGCGAAAGCGCGGTCACGATGCTGATCCCGCTGCTCCTGCTCGTGCCGGGCAGCTACATCACGATCTGGCTGATCGTCGGCCGTGCGACGAAGCCCATAGGCACATTGCGCGGCGCCATTGCCACCAAAGATGGCGGCAACCTCGCTCCCATCAAAGATGCCGATCTGCCGAAGGAACTGAAGCCGATCGTGCGATCGGTCAATCTCCTCCTCGGACGTTTGCGGGCGGCCTTGGATGTGGAACGAGAATTCACGGCCAACAGCGCGCACGAATTGCGAACGCCGATTGCCGGGGCGCTCGCACATAGTCAGGTGCTCATCCGCGAGCTTCCCGATGGACCGGCGCGCAACCGGGCGCGGACACTCGAGAGCGCGCTTTCGGCGCTCGGACGACTTGCGGAAAAACTGCTTCAACTTTCCCGCGCCGATTCCGGCATCGGCACAAAGGATAGCGAGGTCGATCTTCTCGGCGTTCTCGACCTGATCGTGCGTGACTTCGAGCGAAGCGGCAATGCCAGAGGCCAGATAGAGTATGATGACACCTCCGGCGGAGCGTTGACGCGCGCGGTGGATGCGGACGCCTTCGCCATCGTCATACGCAACATCATCGAGAATGCGCTGATCCACCGCGAACCCGGCACGCCGGTCGAAATCTCGGTAGATGACAACGGTGTGATTCGCATCGTGAACGAGTGCCCCGTCATTCCGCCCGCAGAGATCGTGGATATCAAAAAACGCTTCCATAGAGGAAAGACGGAGGCTTCCGGGTCGGGTCTCGGCCTTCCCATCGCCGAGCGTATCGTCGCGCAGATGGGCGGCACCCTCCTATTGCGCTCGCCCGCTACCGGCAGAACCTCCGGTTTCGAGGCAAGGATCACCCTTTAGGCCTGCGCTCGTCCTCAAGCCTGTCGAGGCGCAGACGATGACGCTCGTCGCTTAGGCGGAACACGGTGAAGTAGACCGCGAAAATGGCGCTCGCCGTCCCGCTCGCCGCAAGAAGCAACATCAGGAACACCTGGTAGGTGGCGGCATTCAGCGGATCCTGCCCGGCGAGAATTTGCCCGCTCATGATTCCGGGCATGGTGATGATGCCGGCGCCGACCATCTGGTTCATCACCGGAATGATGCCGGCATTCACGGCCCGGCGCATCAGCGGCGACAACGCGCTAAAGCGGGATCCACCCAGCGCAAGCTGGGCCTCGATGGCGTCGCGCTCGTTGCCGATGTTCGAAAGGAGGGCATTGAGTGCGATGCTGGCGGAGTTCATTGCCGTTCCAAGAATAATGCCGCCGATCGGAATAGCGTGGGCTGGTTCCAGCCAGTTGTCCGCGCCGAGCACGGTCACCAGCGCAAAAGCGGAGACAAAGATCGTGGACATCGATACAGCCGCGCCGTTGATCAAATGTCGCCATCCGCCCTGCAACCGGCGTGGCTGCCGCGCGCCGACCTCGTGTGCCGCCGCCGTCAGCATGGCCAGGAAGATCAGGACGGTCAGAGCGGCGGAGTCCTGCCGGAAGACGAGGCGCAGCAGCGACCCGACGAGCAGGAGCTGCACGACCATTCGGATCGAGGCCCAGACCATACCCTTGTGAAAACCGAGGGAAAGAAAAAGAGAGAGACCGGCGCTGGTCAGCATGAGCGCCACCGCCGTGACCAGGTCGACGGGTGTCAGGGCGATGACCATCAGCGCGCCCTCATCCTCAGCATGCCGTCGGAGAGCCTTTCGGCCTGGGCGCTGTCATGGGTGACGACGAGCAGTCCGCAGCCGGACCGTTTTCTGTCTGCAAGAACCGCCTTCACCTTGAGAGCAGTTTCGTGGTCGAGCGCGGATGTCGGTTCGTCCAGAAGCAGGAAGTCCGGCTGTAGCGAGAGAGCCCGCACAAGCGCCATTCGCTGGCGTTCGCCTGTGGAAAGATGAGACGGCGATGCGTCGAGCTTGTCGCGGCCGACAGCGAAAGCGTCGATGAGGACGAGCGTATTGTCATCGACCGAAAAATGATCCCTGACTCGGCCAGCCCACCATCCGGAATTGGAGGCAACGTACATTACCCTGCGCCGCCATTCGGGAGCGGGGAGATCGCCCTGCTTTATCGGCCCCAACGAAATGACACCATCATGCGGATCCAGATCTGCGATTTTCCTGAGAAGGGTCGTCTTGCCGACACCTGATGGCCCGGTCAGCACCAGGCACGAGTGGGCCGCCAGTTCGAATTCCATGGCATCAACAGTGGATGTTGGAGGAAAGCTGCCTTTCAGGCTTGGTTTCGTCATCACCTGACCTCGCACTTGTGAGGACGTCCCTGTTGCGGAGGGCGCGAGCCGAGCAGAAACCGCAAAGCTGCACGCAGGTCGCTGTTGAGACGCAGAAAATCCTCCGTCAGCTAGTTGGTTCGATTAATTGCGTCTAGGGACAACTTTGCAACGGAAGCATGACGCTGGCTGGTTTGGCCTGTTCAGGTCATTGTCAGGCTGAGCCTTATTCAGGCCTCCATGCTGAATAATCTCTACAAATGGGTTCTTTCCCTCGCCAATCGGCCCACCGCGCCAGCCTGGCTGGCGTTCATTGCGTTCGTGGAGAGTTCGATATTTCTCGTGCCGGCGGATGCGCTGCTGCTGCCGATGTTACTTGCACGACCGGAGCGCAGCTATCGATATGCATTGATTGCCACTGTAGCGTCCGTTGCCGGCGGCATCGCGGGTTGGGCACTCGGCTATTTTGCCTATGATGCGATCGCCAAGCCCATTCTGGGCTTCTATGGAAAGCTGGCAGAATTCGAGCATTTGAAGGCGTCTGTCAACGGCTGGTGGATCATGCTGATGATGACGACGTCGGGTATCGCCCATCTCCCGCCGATCAAGCTGGTTACTATCCTGTCGGGTGTCGTCCATCTCAGCCTGCCGATTTTCATCGCGCTGGCGACCGTGACGCGCGGTGCTCGATTTTTTCTGCTCGCCTATCTTTTGCGCCGCTTCGGTGCACGGGTCGGGCTGTTCATAGAAAGGCGCCTGAATCAAATAGCCGTGCTCGTTCTCGTAATGGCGATATTTGTCTTCCTCGTTAGCCGCTGTACAATCCGATAGGCCCGGGGCGTATATATCCGTCAGCCCCCTGCACCTTACAATGGTTCCGCTTCAAACGCTCCAATTCGTTGCTCCAGGGCGTTTTGCCGCCCCGGAGCAACGTGCTATTTCGAGCCTTCGCAATCCTAAGCTCCCGAGGGATTATCAAGCGCCGAAATGAGGCCTTGCAGCGTCTTTCTGGCTTCCTCTGCATTGGGCTTGTTCGCGCGTAACGAAGCGATAGCTGCGTCGGCAGCAACGTCCACGACGCTCCATTCAGCGTGGCTGAGCGGCCACATCGTCGGCTGAGCAGTGTCCCATGCCGTCTCGAAGTCGGTGATGCGTATTTCAGCCCCGGCGAGGTCGCCCTTCTCGACCAGCTTGAGTGCATCCTGGGTGATTGCCTTGAAGCGGGAAAGGTCGCCGAGCGCACTCTGCGTCGCAGCGTAGGCGCAGGGTGAGACGATCGCTGGGGCGAGGGCTGGTAGCAGGGCCATCAGCCCAGCGGCAAAAAGCTGTCTTTTCAAGATGATCTCCTTCTCTAGCGCATGGAAAGCGCAACCGGAGCTTTGAACACTGAATTTACCGGCACATGGCTCTGATCATACCGTTTTGTAAGGTCGTGTTTGATCTGGCGTGACGCGCCAGCGGCGCATGCCAGTGCCAGACACCGATCAGGCTGGTTGCGGCTTTGCGCGCGGGGCTTCCAGCCGGTTCTTCAGGTTCATGTCAGAAATCAAAGGCATCTGCGACGAAAAGGCGGGTCTGCCAGCAGGGCGGCGCTGTCTTCTCGTTGAAGAACTCGCCCAAACGGGCGCGGGGCGCCTGCATCCTTATCGGATCGTGACGCTGCCGGAAATATCATGGAAATTCTCGAATGAACAATGCGCGCGGCTTCTTCCGGCCCCGGATCGGCAGTATCACCCTTAGCGTTCTGGTGTCGGTATATCTGGTCGCCCTGACCAACCGGACCTTCTGGTCGAAGATCCATACGTATCTTGCGGACTACCCGGCGGCGATCTGGACACTTTATCTGGCGATGGGCGTCCTGTTCGTCGCCTTCCTTACGGCATTCTCGGTGAAATATGTTGCAAAGCCGTTCTTCGTCCTGCTGATCGTCGCGGCGGCGATCGGTTCGTGGTTCACGGATACGTTCGGGGTCATCATCGACAGCGATATGGTCCGCAACGCATTTCAGACGACGCCGGCCGAGGCACAGCATCTCATCACCCCCGGCTTCATCGTTCATATGTTCGTCTTCGCCATGCTACCTGTCGCCCTACTACTGTGGGTGCGTGTCGATCATCGGCCCATCTTTCAGACGGTGGCACGCAATACCGCAGTCGTGCTTGCTTGCCTTGTCGTCTTCGCGGGGAGCGGCTTTGCCTTTTCCAAACCCTATGTCACGGCAATCCGCCAGCACAAGGATATCGTCAAGAGCCTGAATCCGGTCACGCCGCTGGCGGGGACGATCAAGTTCCTGATGCAGGCAACCGAAGATGCGAATGTGGTGGTGCAGCCACTGGGAATGGATGCGAAGATCGTCAGAACATCAGCGGGAACAGGCAAGCCGCGGGTGACGATTATTGTGGCGGGGGAGACGGCGCGGGCGGCGAACTTCTCGCTCGGCGGATACGGCCGCATGACGAACCCGGAACTGGCGCAGCAAGATATCGTCTATTTCCCCAACACGACCAGTTGCGGAACCGCGACTGCTACCTCGATCCCATGCATGTTCTCCATGTTCACCCGCTCGGAGTACTCCCATCGAAAAGGCCTCGAAAACGAGAACCTGGTCGATGTGCTCGCGCATGCCGGCGTCAATGTCGAATGGTGGGAAAACAACACCGGAAGCAAGGGCGTCGCCGACCGCATTCCTCATACGGACTTCGTAAAAATCGACGACCCGCAATTTTGCACGAACGGCGAATGCCGGGACGACATCTTTTTCGACCGCCTCGACGCCTGGCTGGACGGGGTGAAGAAGGACAGCGTTCTCGTGCTTCACACCATGGGCAGCCACGGCCCGACCTATCATCTTCGCTATCCGGAGGCGTTCCGCCGCTTTACGCCCGACTGCCAGACCGCTGAACTCGGTGATTGCACGGACGCGGAGATCGTCAACGCCTACGACAACTCGATCCTCTTTACCGACCATGTACTTTCCACCGTCATCGACAAACTCAAGGCGCGATCGAGCAAGTTCGAAACGGGGATGATCTACATGTCGGACCACGGTGAATCGCTGGGCGAGCACGGCCTCTACCTGCACGGGACACCCTACATCCTGGCACCTGAATTCCAGACGCATATTCCGTTCATCGTCTGGATGGACGCGGCTTTTGCCAACTCGATGAAGATGGATCGCGCATGCCTGAACCAAAAGGCTGCGCAGGATTACTCCCATGACAATATGTTCCACAGCGTTCTCGACATGATGAATATCCAGACGAACGTCTACAATCCCGCTCTCGATGTGTTTGCCGCCTGCAAGACGGGGGCATCGTCATGACGATTGCGCCCGAAAACCGGAAACTGACCGGGTTTGCCCATTTCTTCGCTGCCGCCGGCTACTCGGCCGGGGGCTTCGCACGGGCCTGGAAAGAGGCAGCCTTTCGCCAGGAGATCGGGGCGGGTGTTGTTCTGGCTGCGATCTATATGGCCGTCGGCGTCGATATGAGCACCGCATTGGCGGCGCTGATCCTCTTCCTCGTTCTGATTGCATTCGAGGCGATCAACACCGCGATCGAAGATATCGTCGACCGGATATCCCCGGAAGTGTCGCTCACTGCCAAGCACGCCAAGGATCTCGGCTCCTTCGCAGTGCTTTGCCTCCTTGTCGCGAACGGCGCATTGCTCGCCCGCGTTCTCTATTCTGCGGTCGTCGGCTGATCGGAGGGCGGATGAAGGACCGGTGTCTGCGATTGTGGAATTGGCTTCCCGGCAGCGGGAGCATATCGCCATGAGGTGTCTTCTCGTGGAGGACAACAAGGTACTGGGTGACGCCCTTCGAGATCATCTCAACTCTCTGGGTCATAGTGCGGACTGGTGTCTTACGCTCTGCGATGCGACCGCCGCTGTCGGAGCCGGCGCGTTCGATCTGGTGCTCCTCGATCTCAATCTGCCTGACGGAAACGGGCTTTCCCTTCTGAAACGGTTACGTACGGCGAATGATGCGACACCTGTGATCGTCCTGACGGCCTACGACCAAATGTCAGACCGGATGAACGCGATCAGCTCGGGTGCCACCGATTTCCTGGTGAAGCCTTTCAATCTTTCGGCTCTCACTAATGCCATCAGCGCGATCCAGCACTAGCGAGGCCATCATTCGCTTCGTTGTCGCCAGGCTTAGAGTCTTGACGATCACTTACTGTCCAGTCGTTTCCGGTTGAAGGTACAGGCATATGGAGAAGCATCAGTATGGCAGCTATCGTCGGGTCTGGGCTCGTCTCAAGCGCTTCGAACCGGCGAGCCTCGGCTTGTTTGGCATTCTTGCGGGCGGGGCCTTCCTCTTCCAATATCTGGTCGGGGAAGTACTGGAGGGCGAGCCGCTGAAATTCGATGCCGGAATCCTGCTTGCGTTCAGGCAACAGGATGATCCCGCTATTCCGATCGGACCGTCTTGGTTGCTTCACGCTGCCGACGATATTACCAGCCTTGGCGGCGTGACCGTTCTGAGCATGCTGACGATCCTGGTCACGCTCTATTTCGTGGTGGCTCGAAAGAGGGGGCTGGCGCTCTACATCGCCCTTTGTATCGGCGGCGGCTGGCTGGTCAGTACGCTTCTCAAAATCGCAATTGGCCGACCCAGACCGGATATCGTTCCGCATCTTGTCAAGGTTTCGGATCTCAGCTTTCCGAGCGGCCACGCGATGCTTTCGGCCATTACCTATCTAACGCTGGGCGCGCTGTTGGCAAAGGGCCGGCATCGCTCGGAACGCGTCTATGTCATGGGATGCGCGATCCTTCTTACGGTTACGATCGGTATCAGCCGTGTCTATCTGGGCGTGCACTACCCCTCGGACGTCATTGGGGGATGGTGTGCCGGAACGATCTGGGCGCTGTTTTGCTGGCTCGTCGCCAACCGTTTGCCGCACGATAGCTGCCGGACGAATCAAGAGGGTGTGTGACGAGCCGAAGATGGGTGGAGCTGAAGTTTGGTCCTCGGTGCTAAAGCAAGCTGAGGCAAATCATGGTTAGAATGCCGACACCAAGCATCATTGCAACGACCGCCAGATCCCCTCGGATCTGCCACACCGGGGTGAGGGGAGTGACCCTGAACCAGAAGAGGACGGCTGACGGGATCACCGTGAACAAGGCCAACTTCAAAATGACGGCAAAACCGGGCGAGGTCCAGTCCGGTAGGGCGGCATCAGCTAAGGCACCTCGGCTGGCAAGGAGGTTTATCATGGCCGAAACAATAAGGCATGGGATGACAATTGCTTTGGCCGCTTTCTGCCATATCGCCGCAAAACAGACGCCGGCGCAAATGGAAAACATCAGCAAAAACGAGATGAATGCGGGCATTGCCGCGGTCGATGACGCCAGGCGTGGCCAGGCACTGCAAAACTGAAAGAAAATGCAAAGGGAAGCCGCAAGAATCAACAGCGGACTGTTAATCGTCGGTCTTCTCCAAACTGACAACTTTGGTTGCGTTCTGCTGTCCAGCGAATGGCGTTGCATCCCGCCACCTCATCATCGACCAGGAATCTTCCGTTCGACACTCGTTGGGGAAGCTGACGTTAACCTGAAAGATTACCCTCTCGCCCGAATGGGCAGCGATGTGGTCAGGGCGCGAAGCTGAGCGTAATTCGTGTTCCGGGCAGGTTGTCATTGACATTGACGGTCGCGCCATGGAGGTCGGCAATCGCGCGCACGAGGCTGAGCCCGAGACCGTTTCCGGGTGTGGTGCGGCTCTTGTCAAGCCGGTAGAGCCGGCGGAAAATGTTTTCGCGCTCATTTTCCGGAATGCCTGGCCCGTCATCGGCAACGAAGAGTGACCAGCATTCTCCGCTTCGTTCAAGACCGACGCTGATCGCCGTGCCGGGCGGGCAGTGGGTAATCGCGTTCTCGATCAGATTCACGAGCATTTGGGTCAGAAGGTCCTTGTCTCCCTGAATCTCAACGGCGTCGATACGTTCCGTCCTTAGAGACTGCCCGTTGTCGTCCGCGACATCGGCGTAAGTCTCGGCGATGCCGTAAACCAACTGGTCGAGCGCGACAGGCAGAAAATGCCGCTTGCGGGCGCCCGCCTCGATCTGTGCGATGCGCAGCAGCGCGTCAAACGTCGTATTGATCTGGTCGCATTCGGCAAGAGCCTCCTCCAGCAGCGACCGCATGGCTTCGTCATTCAGGCTGCGCGTGGCTGCTTCGTCCACGAGCAGCTTGAGACGATTGAGCGGTGTCTTGAGATCGTGGGCAATATCGGTGCTGACCTGGCGCATGCTTTCGACCAGGGTGGAAAGCCGTTCGAGCGCCTGGTTGATGTGGCCGGCAATTTCATCGACGTCGTCCCCGGATCCCTTGAGCGGTATTCGCACATCCAGTTGTCCCCGCGAAACGGCGGCCATGCTTGCGGCGACGACGTCGAGGCGGTCCTGCGCGCTTCGGGCGAGGTAGGCGCCGGTGGCGAAGGCGAGCAGTGCAGCCAGCGCGCTTGACCAGCCGAAGCTAACCAGCACGATCTGCGCCAGATCCTCCATCTCCTTGAAACTTTCGCCGACGACGAGCCGGTTTCCGCCGACGTCGCCGCTGAGGATGCGAAACTGCTCGTCGCCGGCAAGACCAAGCTGCAATGCGGAGACCGTCTCGAAGCCCTCGCGGGGCGGTGCATGCTTGAGGTTCCCCGACAGAATCTTTCCGGACCGGTCGAGCAGCGCGAAGACGCGCGAGCCGTCGGCATTGAGCCGGACGAAACTGTCCATCGTCCCGACCAGATCCTCGATATCGTCCGAGGCATAGGTTGCTTCGATCACAGAATAGGTTTCCCGCACGGCGACATCCAGTTCCTCGCGCAGTTCGCGCCGCAGCAGTTCGAAGCTGACGAGCCAGACGGCGAGCGAGGTGAAGACGAACAGCAAGCCGTAGGTCAGCGCGAACCGGATGGGGGTGCTGCGCAGCAGCTTAGCGCGGGGCATGCAGGGAATACCCGGTACTGCGGACGGTATGAAGCAACGGTACGTCGAAGGGGCGGTCGATCTTGGCGCGCAATCGGCTGATATGTGTTTCGACGACGCTGGTTTTGGGGTCGAAGTGGTAATCCCAGACGCTTTCGAGCAGCATGGTGCGCGTCAGCACGCGTCCCTCGGCCCGCATGAGGGCTTCCAGCAGCGTGAATTCGCGCGGCTGAAGATCGATATTCTGGCCGGCTCTCGTCACGAGTCTCCTGACCAGATCCATTTCCAGGTCTGCCACGCGCAGGACCGTGCGCTGTTCCTGAACCGGCGGCCTGCGGGCGAGGGCATTGATACGCGCCAGCAATTCCGAAAAAGCGAAAGGTTTGATGAGATAGTCGTCTGCCCCCGCCTCCAGTCCCTCGACCCGATCACCGACCCCGCCGATCGCCGTCAACAGGAGCACGGGGGTGCGCACGCGTGCCGCACGCGCCGCCTTCACGATGGAAAGGCCATCGAGATGCGGAAGCATTCGATCGACGACCAGGATATCGTAGCTGCCCTGCGTGGCCTGGAAGAGGCCGTCACGACCGTCAGCCACGACCTCGCATTGATGGCCGGCTTCATTCAGGCCCTTGGCGATATAGTCGGAGGTTTTTCTGTCGTCTTCGATAACGAGAATTCGCATATCACATTCCATATGGGCCGCGACTTCGCGCTCTGGAAAAATGAGCCAACGGCGCGCCGTTGCGTTAACTTGTGGAATGCATGTCCGCTTGTAAAGGTGAGATAGCTGACATTCGCGGAACCTTACGAAACTGTATGGTTCCCACAAAGCGTACGTATTCCTGTTGGCCTAGAACTCTTCCCTGCCGGGTCACTCCCGGTCCTGCGGGGGGCAGGTTGCCCCGTTCTAACCAGTTGGAGACAATCCCATGAAAGTTCGCGCATCGACCACGCTCGCTTCGATGATTCTTGTCGGCCTCGTTGCCGTCTCGCTTCCGGCCCGCGCCGCCGTGCCTTGCGAAGAAATGCTCAAGGACATGCGGGCCGCAAAAGCGACGGCAACCCTCAACGACGCCGACAAGGCGAAGGTCGACGAACTGGAGGCCAAGGCGGTAGAGCGTTGCAATGCCGACGACGACGCCCGTTCCGACGCATTCCTCACCGAAGCGATGAAAATCATGGGCAAGTGATTGCCTGAACACGGAAGGATAGCCGTCATGTCACACGCCATCACCCCATCCGGCTCCGGGCTGAACCGTGTTCCGCGCGTTACCGCCGACTTCTGGCTGATCAAGCTCATGGCCGTTACCATGGGTGAGACCGCCGCCGACTATCTCGCCGTCAACCTCGGGCTGGGATTGACGACCACGTCACTACTCATGGCCGCGGTTCTGGTGGCGGTGATGGCGCTGCAACTCGCGCAGAAGCGCTATGTGCCCTGGACCTATTGGTCCGCCGTCGTGCTGGTCAGCGTTGTCGGCACGCTCATCACCGACAATCTGGTCGACAATTTCGGCGTGGCGCTGCAAACGACGGCTATCGTCTTCAGCGTGATGCTGGCGGCAACCTTTGTCTGGTGGTACAGGTCGGAAGGCACGCTGTCGATCCATGCCGTAACCACGAACCGGCGGGAAGCGTTCTACTGGCTGGCGATCCTGCTGACGTTCGCGCTGGGCACTGCCGTCGGAGATCTCGTCGCCGAAGTGTTCGGCCTCGGATATCTGACGACCGGCGTCATCTTCGGCGCCATCATAGCGGCCATTGCAGGGGCCTATTACGCGCTGCGCCTCGATGGAATCCCCACATTCTGGCTGGTCTACATTCTTACCCGGCCGCTGGGCGCATCCTTCGGCGATCTCCTTTCGCAGCCGACCGAGTATGGTGGAATGGGTCTGGGCACGACTTACACCAGCCTCGTCTTCCTGGCGGTGATCGTGGCGACTGTCTCCTACATGTCCTTCACCTACAGGCCAGAGGTGGTTCAGGCCGAACATGTGAGCTAAGTCGCTTCACCATCGCGATCCCTTGAGAGCCAATATCAACCACCCCGCGATTTCCACACGCGGGGTGGCTTTTGATGAATAGAGCGATTTTGTCGTTATTTCATGGCATTATTGGTGGTTCATGCAGTGTCTTATGAAATGGACCATGGCCTGTGAGAGATCAATCCTCACTTCGAGATTACCGCTTGAAAATAGCACAAACGACGATGGCCCCGGAACGGTTGTTCCGGGGCCATCGTCTTTGAGAGCTCGGCGATATTACTCGCTATCTTCGCCGTCGGCATGTTCACCCTTGTCATGGGTATCGGCGGTGGTAGCAGCTTCGCCGGTGAGGCCGTTGACCGCGATCGTCTGACTTCCATTCGCGGTCATCAGTTCCACTTCGTAAGTGGGCTGGTTCTGCTCGGGATCGAGCGCGGCATTGACGGCTTTGCCGCCGAACGCCTTCTCCGCCGCGGCGATCGCGTCGGAGAGGCTGACCTTTGCCGTTTCGAGGCTGGCGTACTCCTTGCTGTCGTCCTGGCCGGCAGCCAAGGCTCCCGTAGCGCTCGCGCCACCCAGCGTCAGGGCAACGAGAACCGCTGAAAGCGCCGTATATTTTCTCATGACTTATCTCCTTGTTACATTACGGCCCGCCGTGCGAACCGCAATGCAAGATGGGTGTCTATATTGTCCGGCACTTTGAGCACGGCTTACGGTTTCGTAAGCTTGTTTCAAGCTATGCTGATCAACGTGCAATGTGGGATCGGCATTTTAGGGCTTTTTCCAAGACATCCTTCGCTTCATCCGACAGTTGCCAACATGGAGATTTTTGAAGGAGACAGCGGGTTTCGGGCGGGCCGTCTTGAGGTGATCAACACAGGACGACGGCGTCGATTTACGGAAGATGAGAAGCTGCGGTCGTGCAGGAAGCCATGCGCGAAGAGGCCGTGCGTCGGCCACAGCCCGTTAGTAGCATCAGCCGATCCCTGTGAGACCGTTGGCGCAAATCGTTCAACAGGGTTTGCATGGCCAAGAAACAAACCGACGGTTTTGTGCCAGCGTTTATCATTCCGGAGACTTTTGTGCCCGTGAAGCTGGTCACGCCACCTGCTGCGATTGAGCATCTGGTATCCGTTGAATATACTGATGCGCCATTTGGTAACTTCGCCCGGTTCACTGACTGGAACGGTGCGGGGGCAACCGTCACGGACCGCCAACGACCGTGAGCGCGACGAACACCCCACCTTTCCTTTTGCGATCGCGGCCGCGAGAACAGCTCCTTCACCGATAGGAGCGGAACGGGATGGTCGAAGATCGCGCTGATGCCATGCTTGAAGCCATGGATGAAGGCATGCATGAAGCCAGGCATGAGGGAAAGTATCGTCGGATCGAGGTGATCACGGGTCGACGCCAGCGGCGGAATTGGACCGACGAGGAGAAGGCGCGGATCCTTGCCGAAAGTGCAGAACCTGACGTGAACATCTCGGCGATCGCCCGGCGCTGGGGCGTCAATCGCGGTCTGCTGAACGTCTGCTGCTTTCTTCCCCTGCGAACAGGTTCGCATTCCTCGCGAAACAAGAAAGCCGCTCCCGGCCGTCCTCCACTTCGTTCTGTCCCTTGAGGGTGCGGCGTCGATCGCCGTCGGTCCTTACACCGCCATCGAGGTCGCGACAGGCGCGGCCCGAGCAAACCGGAAAGGATCACGACAATGGCAGTCATCGGCGAATTCACAACCAACGGCAACAACTCGATCATCGGCAACGTGCGCACGCTCACGGTCAGTATGAAGGCCCGCCTGAACCCCATCGAGCGCGTCTCGCGCGACGCCCCGGACTTCCGCATCACCGCCGGCAACGGCGTCGAGGTCGGCGCGGGCTGGAAGGCGGTCTCCAACGACGGCGAGGAATACATCTCGGTCAAGCTGGACGACCCGAGCTTCAACGCCCCGATCACCGCGGCCCTTTGGCCGAGCGAGAAGGAAGGGGAATACGCCCTTATCTGGAACCGGCCGAAGCGGGAGGCCTGATCCCGGCTCTCGAGGAGCTCCGCCGAAAGGCGGGGCTCTTCTTCTTATCTCATCATGAAGCCGGTCGCGGGCATCGAGCCCGCCTCCGGCTTTTTTCGGCGCCATACGGAGAGGTAGGGGTCTGCTCAGATCGTCCAAGGATGCCATAGCAGACCGAAGGCCTCGAGGACGAGTGGTCAACCCCCAATTTCGCGTAGCCGGCTGCGCCGCCAACACGAAATCGGCTCCCCCACTCGCCGGCTCCGCCGGTCGCGTTCCGCGCTCCCCGACCCCTCCGCTCCGCCATGACGCGAGCCGTCGTCTTTCACAAACGTCAAGGAGACGACGATGACGATTTCCCTCGAAACGCAAATCGAACAGCTTCGGGCTGAGTTGCGGAATGCGGTCGATGCGGCTGAGCGCCGCTTGTCCGACATCAGCGCCCATGAGACAGAATTGGTTTAATTGAGAAGAGAGGATTTTCGGCTCATCGTAGCTCATTCAAAGGAAGCGAAGATGAGACAGAAAACCGGGCCGCAGACATCGTCGGCCGAGAAGACGATCAAGGATATTCGCCGCGCGACGCGCAAGCTGCATTCGTCGGAGGAGAAAATTCGCATTGTGCTGGAAGGTCTGCGCGGTGAAGACAGTATTGCCGCGATCTGCCGCCGCGAAGGGATCGCCGAGAGCCTGTATTATAGCTGGTCGAAGGAATTCCTCGAAGCTGGCAAGAAGCGGCTAGCCGGTGACACCGCGCGCTCGGCGACCAGTGACGAGGTGAAGGCGCTGCGCCGTGAGAGCCGCGACCTGAAGGAGGCGCTGGCTGATCTTACCCTGGAAAACCGCCTGCTCAAAAAAAGCATGATCGCGGATGGGGGCGACGAAGAATGAGATATCCCGCCACCGAGAAGCTTGAGATCATCCGGTTGGTCGAGCAGTCGCATCTGTCGGCCAGGCAGACACTCGACAAGCTCGGCATTCCAAGGCCGACCTTCTATCGCTGGTATGATCGCTTCCAGACCCACGGTGTTGAGGGGTTGGAAGACCGGACATCCGCGCCGTCACGGGTGTGGAACCGTATCCCTGACGATATCAGGGATCGCATCATCACACTCGCGCTCGATCATGCCGATCTGTCGCCACGCGAGCTGGCGGTGAAGTTCACCGACATGGAAAGCTATTTCGTCTCAGAGGCTTCGGTCTACCGCCTGCTCAAGGCCCATGACCTGATCACCTCGCCAGCCTATATCGTCATCAAGGCCAATGACGAGTTCAAGGACAAGACCACGCGCCCGAACGAGATGTGGCAAACCGACTTCACCTACCTGAAGGTCATCGGCTGGGGATGGTTCTACCTTTCGACCATCCTCGACGACTTCTCACGTTACATCATCGCCTGGAAGCTGTGCACCAGCATGAAGGTGGACGATGTCACCGACACGCTCGACCTGGCACTCGCCGCCTCAGGCTGCGATAGGGTCAAGGTCGAACACCGGCCGCGCCTATTGTCCGACAACGGCCCGTGTTACGTCGCCTCCGATCTCGGCGAATGGCTGGACAAATACAAGATCGATCAGGTTCACGGGGCTCCCGGCCACCCCCAAACGCAGGGCAAGATCGAGCGCTGGCACCAGACGTTGAAGAACCGCATCCTGCTCGAAAACTACTTCTTCCAGGAAGACCTCGAAGCCCAGATCGCAGCCTTCGTCGAGTATTACAACCATCGCCGATACCACGAGAGCCTCAACAATCTCACACCTGCCGACGTCTACTTCGGACGCGGCCAGACCATCTTGCTCGAACGCGAAAGGATTAAACGAGAAACCATCAGACAGCGCCGCTTGAACCACCAGGCCAAAGCGGCTTAAATCAACCCGCAAACCGAGCCGGAAACTCCATTCTTCCAAAGCCCAAAAAGTCTCAAATCATTTGACGACGGACAGAAACGCACTGGATACCCGGCTCCCTTTGCTGCGGCAGTCATCTCGGCCGCCAGTACAGTTGGTCCGATCATACCGCCCAGCATTCCGTTCATCCTCTATGGGACCCTCTCCGGGGTCTCAGTCGGGAAGATGTTCGCTGCAGGCGCCCTTCCCGGACTGGCAATGGCTGCTAGCTTTCTCATCATCATCGCGATCATGGGCCGCAAGGCCGATCTTCCGAAGGACGAGAGAGGAAGCCTTCCGCAAGCCCTTCGAGCGCTTTCCGATGCCAGCCTTGCTCTAGTTATGCCCATCATCATTCTGGGTGGCATCCTGTTCGGTATATTCACAGCGACTGAAGCTGCGGGCGTGGCAGTCGTTTACGCGCTCATTGTTTCCATCTTCATCTACCGAGAAGTCCGGTTCAGTGAACTCTTTGGGATCGTTCTGGATGCAGCAAAGAGTGCGGCGATTATAATGTTCGCTATCGGTGCAGCAGGTCTACTGAGTTGGGTCATCAACTATTCCCAGATGGCCTTTGAGCTTTCTAGCATCTTGACAGCCGTGACAACCGACGGAACCGTGATGCTGCTTCTAATAGCATTGCTGCTTTTGGTGCTTGGATGCTTCATGGAGGCGACGCCTCTCATCATCATCCTGACGCCGGTGCTGCTTCCGGTCGCAACCCAGCTTGGTGTGGACCCGATCCATTTCGGCCTCATCATGGTTATGGTTCTGATGATCGGATTAATCACCCCACCGGTCGGAATGGTGCTGTTCATCACCGCTGGGATCGGTAACGTGAGCATCTTGAGCGTTGCCCGGAGCTGCATACCTTTCATGGTCGCAATCGCAGTCGTCACCATCCTTGCCATCGTCTTTCCCGCTTGGGTGCTCTGGCTCCCAAGCTTGGTCTGACGCCAAGTAGCGCTGGAACAGGATACTGCTTCAGCGCACCATGAAAGTCGTCACCACTGCAATAGCGTTGCCGTCACCGACCGCTTCGAGCTTCCACTACGTTTTGCACTCTTGTGGGCTTCAAGGAGAAAATCATGAACAGTCTACCTGCACACGTCCGGGAAAAATTAAGTGCGGTCAGCACCGCTACCCTCTGTACTGCTCTCTTCAAGCGTGGCTTGCGGAACCAGTTCGTTCAAGATGTGCGTCCCGTGAATGCAAAGCCCCACAACATGGTGGGAGAAGCTTTTACGCTCCGTTACATACCGGCCAGGGAAGATCTCAATCCGATTACCGTGTTCGAAGATCGTGCGCACCCGCAGCGCAAGGCGGTCGAGGAATGCCCAGCCGGTGCAGTAATGGTCATTGACAGCCGAGGGGACCCGCGCGCCGCTTCGGCAGGTGGAATCCTTGTCGCGCGGTTGATGATGCGAGGTGTCGCCGGCATCGTCACCGACGGTGGCTTCCGTGATTCACCTGATATCGCGAGTTTGCCGATTCCAGCATATCACAAACGTCCGTCTGCCCCAACGAACCTTGTGCACCATCAGGCGGTCGATCTTAATGTTCCAATCGCTTGTGGTGAGGTGCCCGTCTGGCCAGGCGACATCATGGTTGGGGATGCCGAGGGAGTGGTGGTGATCCCTGCGGGAATTGCCGAAGCGATTGCGGACGAAGCGGAGCAGATGACGGCGTTCGAGGACTTCGTACAGGAACGAGTGCTAGATGGCTTTTCCATCATCGGTCTCTATCCGCCGGTCGAACCCCAAACGCAGGTGGATTTCGCTGCGTGGCGAGCAGCGAAAGGTCGCTAAGGTGAACCTTGCGTCCTTGGCGGCTCAGGCTGCCAATCCGAAAGCATGGGCAATGCCCGCTAGGAGCAGGCTATGCGAGACCGATCGCAAACGCGGGCCGCGAACGGAAATTTGAGGAAACGAGTAGAATGAGCGGAGATTTTGGAGAAGGAGTGGGGCATCCGCCGGTGGCCCCAGCGGTTGAAGCGCAGCGGCTCCCCAGGCGCTTACGAAAGATCTTTGCTCTTGAGGATCTAGAACCAGAAGCTCGTCGTTTACTCCCGCGGCCAATTTTCGGATACGTCGCAGGCGCCGCGGAGACTAACGCCTCTCTTGCAGACAACCGGCGGGTTTTTGAGGAAATTCAGTTTCTCCCGCGTGCTCTCGTCGATGTCTCGGAGCGTACGCTGGATACGACGGTAATGGGAAGCAGTTACTCACTGCCGTTCGGCGTAGCTCCAATGGGCGTATGTGCTCTCACCGGTTACCGTGGAGACCTCGCTCTCGCACGAGGCGCTGCCAAAGCGGGCATTCCAATGATCATCAGCGCCGCTTCCTTGATCCCGCTGGAAGAGATCGCGGCTGTTGGTTGTGGCGTTTGGTACCAAGCCTATCTCTCGGGGGATCTTCAAGAAACGGCCGCGATGATGGATCGCGTATGGCAAGCGGGAATCAGCACATTTGTGATCACTGCTGACAGTGCCGTTGTGCCCACCCGCGAAAACAACTTGCGCAACGGCTACAGATCGCCCCTGAGACCGGACCTTAACCTGCTGTGGGATGGCATTACGCATCCTTCATGGTCCATTGGGACGTTCCTTCGAACTTTTGTCAGGCATGGAACCCCCCATTTCGAGAACGCGACCCCAGAACGAGGCGCCCCACTCTTGTCGCGCCGTGCTGTTCGCGATTTCTCAGGCAGAGAGTTTCTCAGCTGGCAAAACGTTCGTTTCGTACGCTCCTCTTGGAAAGGAAGGTTGGTTGTTAAAGGACTGCTCCGACCGGATGATGTGAAGTTGGCACGCGAGATCGGTGTAGACGGAATCATCTTGTCAAATCACGGGGGCCGTCAGCTGGATGGCGCTATCTCCCCGATGCGCGCCCTTCCAGCAGCGGTTGAACAGGCTGGGACAATGGCCGTGATGATCGACAGTGGCTTTCGAAGGGGCACCGACATCTTAAAGGCAATCGGCCTCGGGGCTCAAATGGCGTTCATCGGGCGCCCCTTTAATTATGCCTCAGCTCTTGCCGGCGCGGCAGGCGTTGATCACGCTATCAATCTTCTTCGCGGTCAGCTTCGGGCGGACCTTGGCATGCTCGGTCTGCGCACCCTACTGGAAATGCGCGCAGAGATGCTGTTCACGAAAAATTTTCAAGCTCTTGGCCTCGGGTCTTATACGGAGGGAGATAATCCAGATCATCGCTCCCGCCGCAAGTCCATGGGGAGCGGACCAGTATGACCTGCCCAGCGCGCAAGGTCTTCTATAATTTCGAGGCACTCCTTCCATCTATGACCTCATGCAACGCTTGCTGCCGCAGGGTTTAGGGTTCAGACTCAATCATAGCCAGAACGCGACGAGGGTGGCCAAGGCGACTGCGGAGAGGAAGTTTCTGGCAAGCTTGTCGTAACGCGTTGCGACGCGTCGGAAGTCTTTCAGTCGGCAGAAGGCGTTCTTGATGAGGTGGCGGCTCTTGTGCGTTCGGCGTCGTATTGGATCGGCCTTGTGCGATTTGAACGGCCAGGTATCACGGGGACGATTGCGGACTGGCGCAGTCGCTTTCGCAGACTGTTGGCGTCATATCCCTTGTCCGCAAGAAGATATCGCGCACCCTTCAGACCAGCCAGCAGGTGTGGCGCGACCGGGCTGTCTGCCGCATTGCCACCGGTCAGCATGAATGCGAAAGGGCGACCGATCACGTCGGTGAGGACGTGGATTTTGGTGGTTTGCCCGCCGCGCGAAGGTCCGATAGCCTGATTTTTCGCCCCCCTTTGCCGCCATGGGCCGAGCGGTGCGCCTTGACGTAGGTGCTGTCGATGGAGGTGCTTTTGGTCGAAGGTGCAAAGCTCGCCGCGGTGGCTCCAGTAAACCTCCTCAATGTCGAAGGGTGTGGCGCTGAATCGGTCGGCAACAGCCGATACCTCCGCGGCAGGTACAAACAGGAAGACCGCCGATGGGTCGACGAAGCGTCGGATCAACCAAGGACAGGCGATACGGTCGATCTTCGGCCGCGAGCGGGTCACCCAGACTGTACGGCCGCGGCTGTCGCGGGCTGGCAGCTTCTCTTCGGGGACAAGCGAAGCCTTCGACGCACGCCAGGCCTCGAAGCCGCCTTCAAGAACCTCGGCAGCCTTACCGACGGCACGAAGATGAGCGGCAACGCCGTGGCCGAGCTTCTGGCCCTTCTGGCAAAGAACGACGGATGGCCCGGTAAGCTCCTCCGCCCAGTCCGTCACAGCGCGGTAATCGCGCCGTACCGATCCCGGTATGAGGCGGGTATCGGCAGCGAAGTCCTCGGCGTTGCGGACGTCGATAATGGTCGGCGCGTTCGGCGTGCCGATGATGCGGTTCAGCTTGTCGGGTGTGATTTCAAGAAATGACGGCATAGCGCGTCCCTCCGGTTTCTCGGGTTCAAAGGACGCGATTCTTCGGCCGTGGCCTCGTGGGGCGATCGCTACCCCATAGGTGAGGATTTGCATCACGCCCGCGCGATGTCAAGATCGATCCAGGTGAGGGCTCCCGCTCGCAGCATACCTCCTCCGAACCGCAGTTGCCAGCTGACGAATTATAGTATACCCCCCTATAATAATTCACGGTATTTCGCGGAGCGCGGCAGTTATGAGCACCCCCCACACGCATGGTCACGTCCATGATCATCGCGGCGAGCACGCAGATCATGTTCATCGCGCGCTGAACGCAAAGCACGAACACGTCTTCCTCGGCGGCAATCACGATCGCAACGCCCAGCGCACCTGGACGGTCATTGCCATCACCGCCTCGATGATGGTCGCCGAAATTGTCGCGGGCAACATCTACGGATCGATGGCGCTCGTCGCCGACGGCTGGCACATGTCGACGCATGCGGCGGCGATGCTGATCACGGCGCTCGCCTATCTCTATGCCCGCAAGCACGCCACCGACAGCCGCTTCTCCTTCGGCACGGGCAAGTTCGGCGACCTCGCCGGCTTCGCGAGCGCGGTGGTCCTGGCCTTGGTGGCGCTGCTCATCGGCTGGGAAAGCCTGCTGCGGCTGCGTTCGCCGATCCCGATCGATTTCGAGCAGGCGATTTTCGTCGCGGTCATCGGCCTCGTCGTCAACCTGGTTTGCGCCTGGCTGCTCAGGGGCGACCATGCGCATCATGGACATGGCCACGATCATCATGGCCATCACGGCGGCGGAGACAACAATCTGCGCGCGGCCTATATGCACGTCCTGGCGGATGCGTTGACATCGGTCCTGGCCATCGTCGCGCTTCTCGCCGGCAGTCTTTACGGTTGGTCGGCGCTCGATCCCGTCATGGGCCTCGTCGGCGCGCTGGTCATCGCCAGGTGGTCCTGGACCCTGATCCGCGACACCGGCGGCGTCCTGCTCGATTTCGTTCCCGACGGCGAAGACCTGCCGGAGGAAATTCGCGGGATCATTGTCGCCGAGGGCGGCGAGATCGAGGATCTGCACGTCTGGCAGCTTGGCCCGGGGCATCACGGCGCGATCGTCTCGATTGTCGCCGCCGAGCCGAAAGCACCGTCCTATTATCGGGAAAAGCTGGCGGCGATCCACGATCTCTCGCATGTCACGGTTGAGGTCGAGGCCAAAGCGGCCTAGCAAGCCCGTTCAACCTGTCACGTCGTCGGGGAGCCGTTCCTATGTCCCATACCAGCCGAGAGAAGACCAAGCTCATGAACCGGGTCCGCCGGATCAAAGGACAGATGGAGGCGATCGAACGCCACCTCGACGAAGAGAAAGGCTGCGCCGAGGTTCTCCAGTTGATCGCGGGCGTGCGCGGCGCAATCAACGGTTTGATGGGCGAAATCATCGAAGATCATATCCGCCACCACGTCGCCGACGGCACGCTGGCGCAGTCGCAAAGAGACGACGGCGCACTCGAACTCATCGACGTCGTCCGCGCCTACATGAAATAACAATCGCCATGAAAATCGAACCTCCCTGCACCGACGTCTGCGCTTTCGATCCCCGCAAGAAATGGTGCGTCGGATGCGGCCGCACGCTCGAGGAGATCAAGATATGGAAGAAGCTCACACCCTTCCGGCGGCAGGCCCTGTCGAACGATCTCAAGCACCGGATGAAATGGATTGAGAAGAACGACGCGGCGAAGCTCAACCGCTAAGAACCCAGCCCCAGAGACTGGCAGCGCCCGGCCACGCCTTTGGAGGACGGCCGGATTTATTGGCGAAGCAAAAGCACCCGCCCATCCCAGTTCGCGGCAGTCATGCCGTCGCGCATGGCAAGGCGCCCCATCGGAAATTGACCGGCCAGCACATCGCGCGGTGCGTTCGCCTCCGTCCGGACCTGCGCCCAACTGAACAGTGAGACGGATCGAACGACCCGCTCCTCGACGACCGAGCCTATCCACACTTGCGACGAGATTCCGCCGGCAATGTCCAGATCGGCGGACCATAGCCGGAGCACCAGCCGCGCGTCGTTCGACGTGCCCTCATGCACGACCGTCAGATCTGGAAGCCGGCCGCTGGCAAGCCGGGCAACGACCGGCAGCGCGGCGGGATTGGCATCCGGCGTCAGCCAGGTCAGGGTGTTGCGAGGTGCCCAGGATACCGGGTCGCGCCATCCTTTGCCTGCCAAAGCCTCATGAATGCCACTCAGGCTTCCGGCCCATTGGACGGTCAACGGTTCTTCGATCTCGCCGGTCAGATCGATGCGGTACGCCGGCAATTGGCGCCAGCCGGTCGTCCACCAGGTCTCGGCGGGTATCGTCGGCGTCGACATCTTGACGGCATAGCGCCCGACATCCAGCGCATGATGCCGGTAGACATTGAGGCCGCCGGCCAGAGTGAGCGCGATGCACCCGACAAGGGACAGTGCTTTTGCGCTGATCGGTTCGGAAGCCTTGCGAAGATAGAAAAAGCCCAACAGGGCAAGCCAGACCGTCCCGAACGCCAGCCCGCCGATCACGTCGGAGAACCAGTGGGCGCCGAGATAGAGGCGAGAAAATGCGATCAGGAACGTGAAGGACGCGGCGCTTGTTGCGATGGCGAATTGCCAGGCGGGACGCAGGTCCCGCGCGATCAGGAACGCGAGAAAGCCGTAGAGAATGAGGTTGACGGTGCTATGGCCGCTCGGGAAGGAAAACGCGCTCCAGCCGTTGTAGAACAATTCGCCGGGCCGGGCGCGGTGGAGCGCGACCTTGATGACCGTGTTGAGCGCGGAGCCGCCGGCAACGGCGGCCAGCCAGTATGCGGCCGTGCGCCAGGCGCGCTTCCAGGCGAGCCACAGGAACACGATGATCGTCACCGAGGCCACGACGACCGTATCGCCAAGCTCAGTAATAGCGATCATCACGGCGTCGCCGGGGGCGGTGCGCAGCGCCTGTAGAGCCTGATAGATCGAGGCATCGGCGCGTATGAGCGGATCGCCGCTGACGACATCCTCGAGAACGCCGAGGAACAACCAGGCGCCGCCGAGAAGCAGCGCGGCTAGCCGCGCCAATCCCTTGGCCTCGGGTCGCGACCGGTCAAGCAGGCTGGCGATGGCTTGCACCCAGACTGAATCGACGTGGCCAAGGCGGATGCGGAGGCGTTGCCCGGCCGCGACGGCAGCCGGTACGCCGCGCTGCAGCGCGAAGCGCACGATGTGAGCCATCGCCCAGATCACCACGGCGACCAGGACGGTTATGATCGCCAGCGGCTCGGCGGCTGGTCCGAACAGGCCGAACACAGCGCCGACCAGCGCACCCGGCAGAATGTGCGACGGCGCCCAGACCAATGCGGAAAGGATGTTGGCGACATAGAAGCGGCGCGACGACATCTTCAGGATGCCTGCGATGAGTGGAATGAAGGCCCGCACGCCGGGGACAAATCGGGCGATAAAGACGCTCTTGTCGCCGTGACGGGTGAAGAAGGCTTGGCTGCGGGCAATCAGTTCCGGATGACGGTTCAGCGGCCAGGTCTGGAGGATTTGGCTTTGGTAGCGATGGCCGATCCAGAAAGAGAGGCCATCGCCGATGATAGCCCCGGCCGTCGCCGCTGCGAGCAGCGGCCAGAGCGTGACGACGCCGCTCGGCACAAGGGCGCTGATCGCAATGATGACGGCCGTACCGGGCACGAAGACGCCGACCAGCGGGATCGATTCCGACAGCGCGAGAAGCAGTACCACCGCATAGGCGAGACGCGGATGCGCCGCGATCAGAGTGGTGACGGAGGAAAGAAAGGACGCCACCATTCTCCTGACCTACAGGATACCGGTGATCATTCGGTCCACGCGGGTTCCCTCCCCGTAGAGGCAACGCACCTGCACGGCGGCGATGATCGCCGTCAAAGCGCCGCCGAGGACGTCGCTGACATAATGCGTGCCGATATAGACGCGCGAAACCATCACCAGAACCGCCGCCGCCAGGAACCAGAGCCCGAGCCGTCGCACGCCCTGCAGCAGGAACGCCGCGGCGATGGCGATGGTCGCCGTCGCGTGATCGGAGGGAAACGAAGGATCGGCGCTTTGTCCGATCAGGAGATGCGTGACGCCGGCGTCGTAGGGTCGTATCCGATGGACGGCAAGCAGGATCAGTTGATTGAGCGCGAGGCCGAGCAGGAACGTCAGGCCCGCGGCGACCAGCCCGTGCCGGATATGGTGCCGGTCCCCGCGTCGCCACCATTGTCCGGCGACCGCCAGGACAAGGAGCGGAACACCGATCGCCGAGATCCAGATCATGAGGAGATCGAGCACGGGGCTCGTTCCAGCGGGGCTGTTGATCGCCCTGGTCAGTGCTGCATCAAGCTCGTTCATCGCGATATCCAGACCCAGATTTTGGTGCGCGCTCGGCGCGATTGTCGTTCGGCAGATGTTTCGTCACGTCAGGCACGGTCCGGCGCCTTCAGCCGGCCGGCCATAAAAACCAGACCGGCCACAGTCAGCACGGCGAACGCGGCGCCGGCGACAAAAGTCCCCTGCGGGCCGACGACGTCCCACAAGGCTCCGGCCATCACGCTTGCAGCCAACAGCGCCAGCCCGGTGACGAGGTTGAACATGCCGAAGGCCGTGCCGCGCAGTTCCGCCGGCGCGCTCTCGGCGATCAGGGTCGCAATGAGCCCCTGGGTGAAGCCCATATGCAGCCCCCAGAACACGACACCGACGCCGATCCCCAAAAGGCTCGGCGCGAAGGCGAGAACCAGATCGGCGAGGATGAGCAGCACCATGCCGACGATCAGGATCGTCACCCGGTCCATCCGGTCGGACAGGATGCCGATCGGATAGGCCGACAGCGAATAGGCCAGGCTCATGAGCACCAGCACGATCGGGACCAGCGACAGCGGCAGCCCGATCGACTGGGCGCGCAGGATGAGAAAGGCTTCGCTGAAGCGGGCAAGCGTGAACACCGCCGCGATCGCCACCACCCACCAATAGGCAGAGCCCAGGCGGCGCAATTCGTCGCGATGCAACGGCATTCGGACCTTGCGCAGTGTTTTTGGCCGCTCCGGTTCCTTGATGGCGAAAAGAATGACGCCGACCGACAGGAATGCCGGGATGACGGCGACCCAGAACACGGTCTGGAACCGATCCGCCGTCAGCCACATCAACCCGATCGCGAGCAGCGGCCCCAGAAAGGCGCCGATGGTGTCGAGCGACTGGCGCAAGCCGAAGCTCGCGCCACGCAGTTCCGGCGGCGCGATGTCGGCGACGAGGGCATCGCGCGGCGCCCCCCGGATACCTTTGCCGATACGGTCGATGAAACGGGCGGCGACGAGCCAGTCGAGCGAGGAAGCGAGCGGAAAGATCGGCTTGGTGAAGGCGGCCAGCCCGTAGCCGATGGCGGCCAGCAGCTTGCGCTTGCCCAGCCAGTCGCTGAGCGCGCCCGAAAAGACCTTGCTGATCGAGGCGGTCGCCTCGGCGATGCCTTCGATGAAACCCACGGCAAGGGCCGATGTGCCGAGAACCGTCACCATGTAGACGGGCAGCAACGCGTGGATCATCTCGGACGAGATGTCCATCAGCATCGAGACGACACCGAGCGCCCAGATGCCGGCCGGAATGCGCCGGCGAACCGAAGTGGATGCCGCGTCGGCCGCTACCGCGTCTGGCGTGTCTGGTTCGGCCATCTCATCGGTTCTCGTCATGGGCATCGAAGACGCGTTGGGCATAGCCGTCGAGCAGCACCTCGCAGGCGCGCAGACGGTCCGCCGCCTCGTCGGCCAGCGTTCCGCCGTAGAAATCGAGCTTCCGGATTTTTTCGAGCCAGCCCTGCAGCTTCTTGAGGTCGGTGTCTTCCTCTTCAAGCTCCGCATAAGTGAACTTGTTGATGGCAACCTCCTTGGCGATCTCCGCCTCGAAGTCGGCGCAGCGTCCGAGAAATTCGCGATATTGCTCATCCCGATCGGCCTTGAAACGCGAAACGACTTTCTCCTCCTGGGCACGGTCGAGCGCCACGGTCTCCAGGATGACCGCCTCGCCGCCCATTCCGGCAACATCGTTCTCCAGCATCTTCAGGCGGCGCACGTGGTCATCGGTATTCGGCAGCAGGCAGACGCCGTTTTGCAGGTAAACCGCGCCCATGCCTTTCAGGCGTCGCCAGAGTGCGATGCGTTTGGCGGCGGGTTCGGGCGGGACCTTGTAGGTCAGCAGAAGCCAAGAGGGCGGTGTTGTCATGGCACATGACTATTGTAACGACCGTAACATTGCAAGTGAACCGATACCAGAAACAACACTTGTCCATTACTCCTCGTCCACAGCACCCGTAACCTGCTGCATGAACGCATGTCGGTGATTACCGCACCTGCGGGTGGCTCGATTCGAACCAGCCATCGTCATGAAATGGCGCTGCTTTCTGACAGACACCTGAAGGCTTCCTTGGTAGGGCAAAGCGGTGTCATACTACCTGTAAAATGATGCGCGGCGCTGAATGGGCCGAACTATGTGCAGCTCGGAGGATGTCCGAGCCGCGCATTTCTGGCGTGGTTAGCGAGAGGTGGCCATAATCTCCCACGGATCATAATCGTGGTTATGTGCAGGTTCACATAACCATGAATTTTTCCCATGGGCGGCTCATTGAGCCGCCGTTCCTGAGTGCCGCTTGCGAGCGGCAGGCCGCAAGGGAGGCTTCGCCGCGGCCGACCCGGGCATTGCATGATCCGACAATTGTCAGCCGCGCCCTGGCGGCCTTTGCTCTTCGCGGCTGGTGGAAGCGTGCCCGAGACGAGATGGGCAAGGAAATGCGAGGAAGAAGAGGCATGGACAGAAGAGAGATAGAGGCGCTGCGCGAACGGGTGAAGTGTGCTGCCGTTCTCGAGCAGACGGGCTTCGCCATCGATATGAAGGAAAGCACGCGGCGGGCAGTGAAGTTTCGACGGGGGAGCGAGATCGTCATCGTCACCCATGAGGGGCGCGGATGGTTCGATCCGCTCAGCGATGCAAAGGGCGACGTGTTCGGTCTCGTCGCGCATCTCGACCATGTCGACTTTCTCGCATGCGCCGGACGTGTTGCCGCGCTCGTCGGTTTTTCGATCACGGAACCGGAATGGCGGTCTCCAAAGATAGAGCAAGACTACGACCTCTCTTTGTCCGAGCGATGGCAAACACGCCGCCGTCCATGGCCCGGTTCTTCGACCTGGGTTTATCTCGATGGTCAGCGTTTCCTGCCGGCATCTTTGCTTCGCGCCGCGATCAGGCAAGATCGTCTGCGCGAGGGGCCATATGCCAGCATGTGGGCAGCGCATACCGACAGCGCCGGAGCCGTCACCGGTTGGGAGGCGCGGGGTCCCGAGTATCGCGGTTTTGCCTCCGGAGGGACGAAGGTTCTCTTCCGCCTGGGGCCGGAAACAGCATTGCGCCTGGCTGTCACGGAAGCTGCGATCGACGCCATGAGCCTCGCCGCCATCGAGCGGTTTCGGGATGGAACGCTCTATATCAGCACCGGCGGCGGATGGTCGCCGTCGACGGAGGCGGCGCTGCGGCAGATGGCATCGCGGCCCGAGGCTCTGCTGGTTGCGGCGACAGACGCCAATCCGCAAGGCGAGATGTTTGCCGAGCGGTTACGGGCGCTCGCTGACGACGTCGGCTGCAACTGGTCTCGCCTTCGCCCGCCGGCGGACGACTGGAACGAGGCCCTGAAAATCAGGGAGAAAGAAAAGAGGGAAAGGAAGGAAGGCGGCGTGCCGCATTCGCACCGTCCGCGTCAAGGGAGGCTTCGCCCGGCGGAGCCGGCCCTTGACCCGGCCGGCCGCGATGCCGGCGGCAGGCGAGGTGTCATGAAGGACTGAAGAGGATGGCAAGGTCGAGAGGACAGTGCCGCGTTTCGGTCCGGACCACTCCGAAAGAGCCGCAGATGAACCCCTCTCCCGCAACCCGCAAGGTCTTCCAGGGCGTCGCCTCACGCCAGCAAATGTTCCGGATGTTCGATCGGCACGCCCAGCGTCCGAACCGCTGGGAGGGCGACGCTGCCCCGCTCTATGCCGGCGAATGGTTCGAGATCGCCGAGACTGAACATGATTACATGTTCGAAATCCTGCCGCCACTCTGGATCCGCGGATCGATGTTCGCGATGCGCGAGTATCTTACAGGGGGTCAGAACAAGAGCTGCTCGAAATCGTACGCTAAGACCGAACGGAGCGGGAACGTCATGCAGCGCGGAGGATTCTTCCAGGAAGTCGCAATGGCCTGAAGCCTTCGGGCATCTGCTGC
>NZ_JACBFT010000026.1:0-51340 GCF_021401195.1 Shinella sp. NM-101
CGAGCTGCACCGCCTTGCCAATCCCGGCAAGATCCTGCTCGAACTCATCGAGGTCCAGACCGGGTCCTATCTCGGTGAGGACGACATCATCCGCATCGAGGACGAGTTCGGACGGGGGTGATCCCTACAACAGGGCCGTGTCGCCGGGCGTGAGCTTGAGGGCCGTCAGGCGGCCGGTGGCATAGCAGGTCGTGTCGATGCAGATGCGACCCGTGCCGAAGACCGGTTCGCGGCCGGCCGTATGGCCATGGATGACCGTGACGGGCAGGCGGGGGCCTTCGGTCAGGAAGGGTTCGCGGATCCACATCATGTCGTAATCCTCCTGCTGGCGGAGCGGCACGCCGGGCGCGATGCCGGCATGCACGAAGAGCCGGTCGCCGCCGCGGGCCGCGACCGGCAGGCTCCGCAGGAAGGCGATGTGACGGGCGGGCATCCGTGCGCGCAGGTCCTCCCCGAGTGCCTGCAGGCCGCCCGCACCGTCGAGATAACGAGAGGGCTCCAGCCCGTAGGAGCGGAGCGTCGCATCGCCGCCGAAATCCAGCCAGCGCCGGTTTCCTTCGGGATCTTCCGTGAACTTCAGGAACGTGTCGTCGTGGTTGCCGCAGAGCGCGATGCGCTCGATGCCGTCGCCATGACGTTCCGTCGCCAGATGCTCCAGGACCGCGCTGGATGCAGGCCCGCGATCCACATAGTCGCCGAGGTAGATGATGAGAGGCCGCGCGTCCCGATGGTTCGCCGCGTCCATGCGGATGCGCGCCTCCAGCGCAATCAGTGCATCATGACATCCATGCACGTCGCCGATGGCGTAGACGAGCGGAAGGTCGGCGGGAAGGGTGAGGCGCTGGCGGCGGAGGGGAGGCGAGGGCAGGATCATGGCGTTGTCATAACGGGAAAGGCGGGTGGCGGTCCAGCAGGACACGCGGATTCGGGATCGGCCACCCCGCCTCCGTCAATGAATTTTTGGAATAGGGATCGGTTTTGGCCCCCGGCACGGCCGGTATCCATAACCCCGCCTTCGATGTCGCCCGGCCGGACGTGGTGCCGATCAGCGGGGCCAACGACTGCGGCGTGCTCGCCAATGCGCATCTGGCGGCACGGGCGGACGAAGCGTCCCTCCTCGAATCTCCTTGCCATGCACCTGACCGTGGTGATCATCCGCTGTCGAATCGCTGATGGAGAAGGAGCCGGGGGTGGGCCTCATGCACTTTGAGCAGAGGCTGGAGGCGAAGCGGGTCGGCTGGGCCGCTTCACTTCACCCTCTTGACATCCGCCCCCGGGAGGCCGACTTCACGGGGATACGGACGCGAAGGAGACGAGCCATGAGCGAGGCAGCCCGCACGACGATCGACCAGGCGGAAGTCGACCGCTTTTCGGCGATGGCCGCCGAGTGGTGGGACCCGACCGGAAAGTTCCGTCCGCTGCACAAGTTCAACCCGGTTCGCCTCACCTATGTCCGCGACCTCGTGTCCGCCCAGTTCGGCCGCGATCCGCGGGCGCACCGTCCGCTCGAAGGGCTGCGCATCCTCGACATCGGCTGCGGCGGCGGCCTGCTCTCCGAGCCGATGGCGCGCATGGGTGCGGACGTGCTCGGCGCGGACGCGTCGGAAAAGAACATCGGCATCGCCAGGGCCCATGCGGCCGGCAGCGGCGTTCCGGTCGACTACCGCGCGGTGACGGCCGAGGCGCTGGCGGGGGCCGGCGAGACCTTCGACGTCGTGCTCAACATGGAAGTGGTCGAGCATGTCTCGGACGTCGATTTCTTCCTGACCACCTGCGCCTCCATGGTGCGGCCCGGCGGCATGATGTTCGTCGCCACCATCAACCGCACGCTGAAGGCGGCGGCGCTGGCGATCTTCGCGGCGGAGAACGTGCTGCGCTGGCTGCCGCGCGGCACCCACCAGTACGAGAAGCTGGTGCGGCCCGAGGAGATCGAGAAGCCGCTCGCGGCGTCGGGCCTGACGGTGACCGACCGCACGGGCGTGTTCTTCAATCCGCTCCTCGACCAGTGGAACCTTTCCAAGGACATGGACGTGAACTACATGCTGGTCGCGCGCCGCGCGTCCGCCTGATCAGGCTTTCAGCGCCTTCACGACAGCGAGCAGGTCTTCCTGTCCTCCGGCATTGCGTCCCGCCAGCGCCTTCACGCGGTCGCGGTCGACGGTGATAGGATTGCCGTCCGGGCAATACGGCGCCTTGAAGGTGAAAGCCCGAGGCGTCGGACCGTTGTCGGCGAGATATTCCAGCCGTTCGGCGCCGTCGGCCCAGACGGGCCGCGCGCCTTCCTTCACCCACCAGAGCGCCAGCGCGGGCCAGGCCTGGCGCCGGTTCCAGTTGCGGGCGTTTTTCAGGGCGTCGGCGTGCACGCCGCTATAGGTGAAGGCCATCAGGGCCTCCAGTCCCGTCCAGAGCGAGAGCGAGGAGGGCGCGTCTTCGAAGCCGCTGCCGTCGATGAAGCGGGGATAGACCTTTTCGCCCCAGCTTTCCGGCCCCGGCTCGCCCGCATAGCCCGAACGGCCGACATAGCCTTCGGCGCGGCTCGCCGCCTCGAAGTTCAGCGGTTCGCGCAGGCGGAACCCTTCGACGCGCGGGCTTTCGTAGTCGTCGAGATGAAGGCCGAAATTATAGACCGCGAGATGATGGCCGCGCATCAGTTGGTATCGTCGGGCAGCACGGGAAGCGGCGCGACCTCGACGCCTTCCTCGAGAAGATCGCGCACCTCTTGCGCCGTCGCCCGGCCGATCAGGCCGCGTTGCTCGGCCTCGCCGTAATGGATCTTGCGGGCTTCCTCGGGAAAGCGCTCGCCGACATCCTCCGAATTCGCGCGGATGGTCGAGACGATCTCGCGAAGCTTCGCCATCATCTCGCGCTGGCCGGTCTGCACGGCCAGGTCCTGGCGCTGCTGCTTGCTGCGGGCGGTCGAGACGGAGGGCGCCATCAGGCGCTTGGCGACATGGGGCGAACCGCAGGTGGGACAGGAGACGAGGGACATAGTCTGCTGGCGGTCGAAATCGTCCGCCGAGCCGAACCACCCCTCGAAGGCGTGCCCGTTGTCGCAGGAGAGTTCGTAGCGGATCAAGCGGCAACGCCTCCCTTCGCAGGCACGCCGGACACTTCCAGAGTGAAGGCGCGCCCGTTGCGCAGGTTGGGGATCTTGTCTTGCGCGGCCTTCACGGCGGCGGTGTCGATTTCGGCGAGGACCACGGCCTCGCCCGTGCCGCCGGCAGAGGCGAGCACGCGGCCCCAGGGATCGACGATCATGGAGTGGCCGAAGGTCTCGCGGCCGTCCTCATGCACGCCTGCCTGCGCGGCGGCGACGATATAGACGCCGTTCTCGATTGCGCGGGCGCGCAGCAGCGTTTCCCAGTGCGCTTCGCCCGTCTGGCGCGTGAAGGCGGCGGGAACGGAGATGATCTGCGCGCCGGCCTGGGCCTCGGCCTTGAAGAGCTCGGGGAAGCGCACGTCGTAGCAGATGGCGAAGCCGAGCCGGGCGAAAGGAAGGTCCGCCACGCGGGCGACGGCGCCCGGCGTATAGACCGCGCTCTCGCGCCAGCTCTCGCCGTTGTCGAGGTCGACGTCGAACATGTGGATCTTGTCGTAGATGCAGATGCGCGCGCCATCGGGGCCGAAGAGGAAGCCGCGGTTGGCGACCTTGCCGTCGGCAAGCGCGATGGCGGTCGAGCCGACATGGACGCATATGCCGAGTTCGGCCGCAAGCCCTGCCGCGGCGGCGACCACGAGGTCGTCCTCCTCCTGCCGCAGGATGGCGGCGAGCCCCGCGCGGTCCCTCTGCAGGGCGCCGGTCATTTCCGGCGTCTGGACATAGACGGCACCCTTCCCCGCCGCTTCCCGCACGAGGCGCCGCATCGTCTCCACGTTGCGGACGGGGTCGGTCCCGGAGCACATCTGGAGGGCGGCGATCGTGACGGTCATTGCAGGTCTCCTCAGGCCGCCAGCAGGGTGTCGAGCTCGCCCGTGCGCTCCAGCGCGTGCAGGTCGTCGCAGCCGCCGACATGGCGCCCGCCGATGAAGATCTGCGGGAATGTGTTGCGGCCGGCGCGCTCGATCATTTCCTGGCGCAGTTCGGGCGCATAGGTCGCATCGTGCTCCTCGTAGGCCACGCCCTTCGTTTCCAGGAGTTTCTTGGCGGCGCTGCAATAGCCGCAGAACTGACGCGTATAGATGACGACCGAAGCCATGCGTTCCTGCTCCAATGCTTGAAAAATCCAGCCTTTCATATAGGTCCGGCAAGCGCCCTTGCAAAGGTCAAAACGGTCACGTCGCTGACGCCGGCCCGCTTGAGCGCACGCGTGGCGGCGGCAACCGTGGCGCCGGTCGTGTAGACGTCGTCGACGAGAACGACGCGGCGGCCGAACAGCGCCTCGCGGCCTGCGGGCGTGACGGTGAAGGCGCCGCGCACGTTCTCCTCGCGGGCGCGCTGGCCGAGGCCGACCTGCCGGCGGGTGCGCTTCGTTCGGCGCAGCGCCTCGACCAGCACGGGCTTGCCGGAAAGCCTTCCGATGGCGCGGGCGAGCTCGGACGCCTGGTTGAACTTGCGCCAGATGAGGCGGAAGCGGTGCAGCGGCACGGGCAGGATGACATCCGCCGCCTGAACGCTGCCGTCGCCCGCGCGCAGCATCCAGCCCCCCATCATCGGCGCAAGGTCGGTGCGGTCGCGGTATTTCAGCGATTGCACGAGGATGCGCGCGAGATCGTCATAGAGCGCGGCGGAACGCAGGCGGTCGAAGGGCGGCGGATTGGCGATGGCGTCGGCGCTGAGGATGCCGGGCCCGAGATCGTGCGAGAAGGGCGTGCCGAGCACTTCGCAATAGGGGCGCTCGATCAGCGCGAGCTTCGACCAGCAATGCGGGCAAAGGCTCGCCTTGCTGCCGAGAAGCACGCCGCAGCCGACACAGGCCGGCGGGTAGACGGTATCGAGGGCAGCGCCGGCGAGCGCGCGCAACCGGCGGACGGCCGCCAGCCGGAACGGGACGGCCGGCAACGGATCTGCGTCGATTTCGCCCATGCGGTTGACAATAGCCGCAGTTAGCGGCCAATGCGAAGGAAATCCGAACTGGACCTGTCCCATGGAAACGCTCTTCGACCACGCCCTGATCGATACGAACCGCTTGCGGGCGCTGCGCGGCGAGCCGGCGGATTTCCTGCTCGACGTGGTGGCGCGGGAGCTTGCAGAACGGCTCGGCGTCATCGAGCGGCGCTTCGCACGGGCGGTCGAGCTGCACGGGCATACCGGCGCGGCGGCACGGGCCATCGCGGCGACGGGCAAGGTGGACGCGATCGAGCGCGTTGAGACGGACCCGCGCTTTGCCGCCCCGGACGAGGCCCTGACCGTCTCGCCGCTCGAAACGGTGCCGCTGGAGCCGCAATCGGCCAATCTCATCGTCTCGCCGCTGGCGCTGCACCTGACCAACGACACGCCCGGCGTCTTCGTGCAGATCCGCCGCGCGCTCCAGCCGGACGGGCTTTTCATCGCTGCGATTCCGGGAAGCGGGACGCTGCAGGAACTGCGCGAGGTTCTGCTGGCGGCCGAGAGCGAGATGACGGGCGGGGCGAGCCCGCGGGTCATTCCCTTCCCGGATGTGCGGGACGTCGGCGCGCTCCTCCAGCGCGGCGGCTTCGCCCTGCCGGTGACGGACAGGGAGACCTACACGGTCCGCTACGATTCGATCTTCGCGCTGATGAAGGACCTGAGGGCCATGGGCATGGCCAACCCGCTCACGGGCCGCAGCCGGCGGCCGCTGACGCGCGGCATCCTGCTTCGGGCGGCGGAGCTCTATGCGGAACGCTTTTCCGATCCGGACGGGCGCATCCGGGCGACGTTCTCGATCATCTACGTGTCCGGCTGGGCGCCGCACGAAAGCCAGCAGAAGCCGCTGAAGCCAGGTTCGGCGAAGATGCGCCTCGCCGATGCGCTCAAGCCGGGTGGAGGCGGGTGAGCGTCACTTCGGCTTGATGTTGTCGCTCACCGTCACGAGGACGTTTTCGAGATTGCCGCCAAGCGCCGTCAGCGCGGCGATCAGCCCGACGGAAATGAGTGCGGCCAGAAGGCTGTATTCTATGGCGGTGGCGCCCTTCTCGTCGGAGAGGAACGATTTCGTCAATCTTGCAATCATTCCACTCTCCCGTGTGCCTTCGGCACGATTTGAATGCTCGTCCCGGCTCAGCAGCCGCTGCCGGCCCCCGAGCCATCGACGATGCAGACGGCGCCCGGCATCTCCTGGAGCACGCTGCGGCGGACCGTATAGCGCTTGCCGCCTTCCGCCGGGGGGACCGAGCCCGTCGAGATCATGTCCAGTTCGTCCGGCACGTTCGCCATCATCCGCTTGTCGGTCTTGGCGGAAAGAACCGGGGTCAGGACAAGCGCAAGGGCGATCACCGCCGTACCGAAAAGCAGGGCAAGGTTGAGCGCACCGGTCCGGGTATCGCCGGCCGGCGTGAAATCCTTCTCCTGAACGGCTTTCCAGAAGTCTTCGTCACGCATCTCAGATCTCGTAAGCATTCATTGCAACGTTAGGCACGATCTTTGAACGAGGGTGCTAAATGATTGCTTAACGGAGACGGAGAAATCGGGGGAAGCCCCTGCCGTCACGCTCAAAGAAGGTCCATCAGGAACGGAATGAGCGGTTCGTCGGCCGGAGGCATGGGATAATCGCGCAGCGCCTTGGGGCGCACCCACTTGATCGCCTGCCCCTCGCGGCCCCGCGCGGTGCCTTCGAAGCGCCGGCAGACATAGAGCGGCATCAGCAGGTGGAAGTCGTCATAGGTGTGGCTGGCGAAGGTCAGGGGGGCAAGGCACGGGATCTTCGTCGTGATGCCGAGTTCCTCGTCCAGTTCGCGGATCAGCGTCTCCTCGGGCGTCTCGCCGGGCTCCACCTTGCCGCCGGGGAATTCCCACAGGCCGGCGAGCTGCTTGCCCTCGGGGCGCTGGGCCAGAAGGATGCGGCCATCCGCATCGACGAGCGCGCAGGCGGCGACGAGGAGGATGCGGCGCTGTTTGGCGATGGTTTCGGTCATGCCGCGTGCGGTCCCCGATAGCTGTATTCGTAGACGCCGCGAAAGCCGGCGCGGCGGTAGAGCGCAAGCGCGGCGGCATTGTCCGCCTCGACCTGCACCCAGGCATGGCGGGCGCCCTTGAGCTTGGCCCAGCGCAGGCTGGCATGAAGGATGGCGGTGCCGAGACCCCGGCCGCGCCGTTCGCTCGCGACGCCGAGCTGGAGGATGCCGGCGAGGTCGTTGTCCTGTACGGCGATGGTCACGGCGGTCGGGCCGAAACCGGGCTCCTCGAAGATGAAGAGGCCGGCTTCCGGCTTGATGGCGTTGATGATCTCGGTGAGGCCCGGCTTCAGCGACGGATCGTCGCCGGCGACGCGGATGCGCGCGTCGACGAAGCGGCCGACGTCGCGGCTCGGCAGGTGGTCGAGGCCTTCGTCCCGCGGCAGGTCCGCAAGGTCGACCGTCATGACCACGGTGCGGCCGACATTCGCCCAGCCGGCCTCGTCCATGAAGGCGACGAGCTTTTTCGGCGTGAGGGGCGTCTGGCGCACCAGCAGGGGGCGGCCGTAATCGGCAAAGCGCTTGGCCGCCTTTTCCAGGCGGATCTCGATGTCGCGGGTGTCGGAGGGATCGAGCGGATTGACCGAGTTCAGCCGGCGCGAGGGATGGCCCGCCGTCAGCCGGCAGAGCCAGCTTCCGTCATACTGCACGCTGGCCGCCGGCCACGCGCGAAAACCGACGGCTTCCAGCCGCCGGACCTTCGGGAGATCGCTCATCGTCGTCTTCTGTCCGGAAGGGGTCACGTTCCGGGCCTCAGCTGCGGTAGTCGCCGTTGATCTCGACATATTCCTTGGTGAGGTCGCAGGTCCAGACCCTCGCCCGGCCTTGGCCGAGGCCGATCTCGACGCGCACCGGAATGTCCTCGCGCTTCATGACGGCGGTGGCGGCCGCTTCGGAATAGGACGGGTCGCGCTCGCCGTCGACGGCGACGCGGACATCGCCGAACCAGATGGCGAGGCGGTCGCGGTCGGCCATCTCGCCGGACTTGCCGACGGCCATGACGATGCGGCCCCAGTTGGCGTCCTCGCCGGCGACGGCGGTCTTGACCAGCGGGGAATTGGCGATGGAAAGGGCGATGCGCTTGGCCGCCTCGTCGCTCTCGGCGCCTTCCACGGTGATCTCCACCATCTTGCGCGCGCCTTCGCCGTCACGGACGACCTGGAGCGCGAGGTCGCGCAGGAGGTCGCCCAGCGCCGCGCGGAAGCCGTCGAGCGCGGCGTCGTCGGCTGTGACGGCCTTCTGGCCGTCGGCGGCGGCAGCGCCGGTGGCGAACAGCATCAGCGTGTCGGAGGTGGAGGTGTCGCTGTCGACGGTGACGGAATTGAAGGTCGGGCCGACGCCGGCGGACAGCAGCGATTGCAGCACGTTCGCGGGAATGTCGGCATCGGTGACGACGAAGGAGAGCATCGTCGCCATGTCGGGCGCGATCATGCCGGCGCCCTTGGCGATGCCGTTGATGCGGACGGTGACGCCGCCGAGCTCGGCAGTGCGCGTCGCCACCTTCGGATAGGTGTCGGTGGTCATGATCGCCTTGGCGGCCTCGAACCAGAAATCCTCCGTGCCGGAGGCGGCAAGGCCGTCGAGCACGCCGGAGAATTTTGTGGCGTCGAGCGGTTCGCCGATCACGCCCGTGGACGCAAGGAAGACCTCGCCCTCGCTACAGCCGACGGCTTTGGCGGCAGCCTCCGCGGTGAGCTTCGTCGATTCGCGGCCCTTGCGGCCGGTGAAGGCATTCGCATTGCCGGAATTGACCACAACCGCGCGGGCGACTCCGCCCGGAAGGTTGGCGCGGCAGAAGTCGACCGGGGCCGAGGGGCACTTGGAGCGGGTGAAGACACCGGCGACGGCGGCGGGACGGTCGAAGACCATCATCAGCACGTCGGTCCGGTTCCTGTACTTGATCCCGGCGGCGGCGGTGGCCATGCGCACGCCGCGCAGCGGCGGCATTTCGGCATAGGTTTTCGGAGCGAGCGGGGAGATGGAACCGGACATGGCGCTTTCCTGGAATGGTAGAGGCCCGGCTTTCGCCGGGCCATGGTCTTACTGCTGGCCTTCGGTCGCGGGGGCTGCTTCCTCGCCCTCGCCTTCCGCCGCCGGCTTGTTGACCGCGTCATAGGCGGTCTTCAGCGCGGCGTCCTGGATGTCGACGGGCGCTGCGGCCTTGGCCTTTTCGAGAAGCTCCAGATACTTGTCGCGCATGACGAGCTGGCGAACCTGCGGCTCAACCTGGTCCAGCGCCGGGGGCTGCTGCTTTCGCTTGTCCTCGACCTTGATGACGTGGTAGCCGAACTGCGTCTTCACCGGCTCCTTGGAATAGGCGCCCTTTTCCAGCGCGAAGGCGGCCGCTTCGAATTCCGGGACCATGCGGCCCTTGGCGAAATAGCCGAGGTCGCCGCCTTCCGACTTGTTCGGGTCGGTCGACTTTTCCTTGGCGATCTCGACGAAGTCCTTGCCGGCGTCGAGGTCCTTGATGACGGCCTTGGCCTCTTCCTCGGTCTTGACGAGGATGTGGCGCGCGCGGATCTCGTCCTGCGGCTCGATGGCGGCGACTTCCTTGTCGTAGCGCGCCTTCACCTCTTCCGGCGTGACGGCATCGACGACGTGCTTCTTGAAATAGGCGTTGTGCAGTTCGCGATCGGTGAGGAAGGCGAGGCGCTGCTTGAAATCGTCGGTGTCCTGCAGGCCTTCCTTGTCCGCGTCGGCGGCGAGCAGCTTGACGTCGATGATCGAGGAGAGGGCGGCGACGCGCTTCTGGTCCTCCGGCAGGTTGGCGAGCTGCGGGTCGAGGCCGGCCATGCCGAGCTTGAGTTCCGATTCGTGGATCTCGACGGCGCCGACCTTGGCGACGACCGGATCGGCTGCCGCATCCTGCGCACGGACGCTGCCGCCGGCAGCGACAATCGCGATGAGCGCGACCGTTGCGAGCTTGCTGTACTTGAACATTTCGAAAAGACCTTTCACATCCTCGCCGGAATCGGGCCGATATCCGGTGCCAGACTGCTCAACACCACCAGAATGTGGCAGTTGTGCAACCGTCTGAGCCGTTGACATCATTCGACCCCCCTCTTATCTGTCACGCAATCCCGCGTCCAGAACAGTTTCCGGGCGTTTCACGGCTTTGCGCGCAAATATCGTGCGACCTGTCACGCGCCGGGCGCCCACAAAGAAAGGACCATCCTGATGGTCAGCCTCGGCGGCATCGCCCGCAAGTTGTTCGGCTCTTCCAACGATCGCCGCGTTCGTTCCTACAAGACCCGCGTCGACGCGATCAACGCGCTAGAGCCCGAGATGAAGGCGCTCTCCGACGAAGCGCTTCGCGCCAAGACCGTGGAATTCCGCGAGCAGCTCGCCGCCGGCAAGACGCTGGACGATCTCCTGGTGCCGGCCTTCGCCGTCGCCCGCGAGGCGGCCTTGCGCGTCCTCGGCCTTCGTCCCTTCGACGTCCAGCTCATCGGCGGCATGATCCTGCACGAGAAGTCGATCGCCGAGATGAAGACCGGCGAAGGCAAGACTCTGGTCGCCACGCTCCCCGTCTATCTCAACGCGCTCGCCGGAAAGGGCGTGCATGTCGTGACGGTCAACGACTACCTCGCCACCCGCGACAGCGCCCAGATGGGCCGGATCTACGGCTTCCTCGGCCTTTCGACCGGCGTCATCGTGCACGGCCTCGACGACGACCAGCGCCGCGCGGCCTATGCCTCGGACATTACCTACGCGACGAACAACGAGCTCGGCTTCGACTACCTGCGCGACAACATGAAGTACGAGCGCGGCCAGATGGTCCAGCGCGGCCACTTCTTCGCCATCGTCGACGAAGTGGACTCGATCCTCGTCGACGAGGCGCGCACGCCGCTGATCATTTCCGGCCCGCTCGACGACCGTTCCGACCTCTACACGACCATCGACGCCTTCATCCCCATGCTGGACGAGGCGGATTACGAGATCGACGAGAAGCAGCGCTCGGCCAATTTTTCCGAAGTCGGCACGGAGAAGCTGGAGAACCTGCTGCGCCAGGCCGGCCTTCTCAAGGGCGAGTCGCTCTACGACGTCGAGAACGTCGCCATCGTCCACCACATCAACAACGCGCTGAAGGCCCACAAGCTCTTCGCCCGCGACAAGGACTACATTGTCCGCAACGACGAGATCGTCATCATCGACGAGTTCACCGGCCGCATGATGCCGGGCCGCCGCTATTCGGAAGGCCAGCACCAGGCGCTCGAAGCCAAGGAAAAGGTGACGATCCAGCCGGAAAACCAGACGCTGGCCTCGATCACCTTCCAGAACTATTTCCGCATGTATTCCAAGCTCGGCGGCATGACGGGCACGGCCTCGACGGAAGCCGAGGAATTCGGCAACATCTACGGCCTCGAGGTCGTGGAAGTGCCGACCAACCTGCCGATCCAGCGCCTCGACGAGGACGACGAGGTCTACCGGACGGCGGAAGAGAAGTACAAGGCGATCATCGAAGAGATCAAGGCGTCCCGCGAGAAGGGCCAGCCTGTCCTCGTCGGCACGACCTCGATCGAGAAGTCCGAGCTTCTGGCCGAACTCCTCAAGAAGTCCGGCTTCAAGGATTTCCAGGTCCTCAACGCCCGCTACCACGAGCAGGAAGCCTATATCGTCTCGCAGGCAGGCGTACCGGGCGCGGTCACCATCGCCACCAACATGGCCGGCCGCGGCACCGACATCCAGCTCGGCGGCAATGTCGACATGCGGCTGGAGCGCGAGCTCGCCGAGATGGAACCGGGTCCCGAGCGCGATGCCAAGCGCGAAGCGATCGTCGCCGAGGTCAGGCAGCTCAAGGAGAAGGCGCTCGCCGCCGGCGGCCTCTACGTGCTTGCCACCGAGCGCCATGAAAGCCGCCGCATCGACAACCAGCTTCGCGGCCGTTCGGGCCGCCAGGGCGACCCGGGCCGCTCGAAGTTCTTCCTGTCGCTGCAGGACGACCTGATGCGCATCTTCGGCTCCGAGCGCATGGACTCGATGCTCCAGAAGCTCGGCCTCAAGGAGGGCGAGGCGATCGTCCATCCCTGGATCAACAAGGCGCTGGAGCGCGCGCAGAAGAAGGTCGAAGCCCGCAACTTCGACATCCGCAAGAACCTCCTGAAATACGACGACGTGCTCAACGACCAGCGCAAGGTCATCTTCGAGCAGCGCATCGAGCTGATGGACGGCGACAACCTCTCCGAGATCGTCGGCGACATGCGTCAGGAGGTGGTCGAAAACCTCGTGCGCCTGCACATCCCGGAAAATGCCTATGCGGAGCAGTGGGACGTCGCGGGCCTCAAGCAGGGCGTTCTCGAACAGCTCAATCTCGACCTGCCGATCGAGGCCTGGGCGGCCGAGGAAGGCATCGACGAGAAGGACATCCTGGAGCGGCTGAAGGCGGCCGCCGACGAGGCCGCGCGCGATCGCGCGGAACGCTTCGGCCCCGAGATCATGGCCTATGTCGAGCGCTCGGTCCTGCTCCAGACGCTGGACCATCTGTGGCGCGAGCACATCGTCAACCTCGACCACCTGCGCTCGGTCATCGGCTTCCGCGGCTATGCCCAGCGCGATCCGCTGCAGGAATACAAGGCCGAGGCCTTCGAGCTGTTCCAGGCGCTGCTGGCGAACCTGCGCCAGACCGTCACCGCGCAGCTCATGCGCGTCGAGCTGGTGCGCCAGGCCGCCGATGCCCCGGTGCCGGCGCCGCCGGCCATGGAAGGCCATCATATCGACGGGACCACCGGCGAGGACGATTTCGGCGAGGGCAACGGTTTCGCGGCCACGGCCGTCGAGCCGGAAGACCGCGACCCGAACGATCCTGCGACCTGGGGCCGCGTTGCGCGCAACGAGCCGTGCCCCTGCGGTTCGGGCAAGAAATACAAGCATTGCCACGGCGCCTTCGAGCAGGTCTAGCAGACGCCCGATGGCCCCACGCCGCTTCCGGCATGGCCTCACATGCCGATTGGGATGCCGCCTTCGGGCGGCATTTTCTTTGCCGGCCGGGCCTTTCGCACCGGGTCGTCCAACCCTTTGTTAACCCTGATCTGCCAAGACTGGCCGTGTTCAGTTCTGCGTAGCGTTCGGGTTCCTGTGTTGATGGCTGTCATCCAGTCGGCGGAAAAGTTGCTGCCTGCGGGCCTGCGTGGCAAGGCGGAGCCCTTTCTGCGCGCCGTTGCCTCCGTGCTGGCCGGCGAAGATCCGCGCAACCTCGCCCAGCGCATGGCGCTCATCACCTTCGCCATCCGCGTCGTCAGCGCCGCCATCGCCTTCGTCTCGCAGATCATCCTTGCGCGCGTGATGGGCGAGTTCGAATACGGTATCTTCGTCTTCGTCTGGGCGCTCGTGGTCATCTGCGGCGACATGTCCTGCCTCGGCCTCCATACGACCGTCGTGCGCTTCCTGCCGGACTATGCCGGGCGCAACGCGCATGCGGAAATCCGCGGCCTCACCTCGACGGCCCGCACCTTCGCCATGCTGTCCTCGACGATGCTGGCGATGGTGGGCTTCCTGGTCCTCTGGCTCTTCCGCGAGAGCTTCGCCGGCTATTATGTCGTGCCCCTCTTCATCGGCCTCTTCTGCATGCCGATGATCGCGCTCGGCGACGTGCTCGACGGGACGGCGCGCGCGCATAGCTGGGCGCTGGTGGCGCTCAGTCCCACCTACATCGTCCGGCCCCTGCTGATCCTCGTCTTCATGGTGATCGCCGTGCGGATGGGCGCGCCGCATACGGCGCTGACGGCGATGGTCGCCGCCCTTGCCGCCACCTATCTCACGACGGTCGTGCAGTTCTTCAACATCGTATGGCGGCTGCGCAAGCGCTATGTCGCCGGGCCGCGCAAGGTTGAGACCTCGCTCTGGATCAGGGCCGCGCTGCCGATCTTCGTCATCGAGGGCTTCGGTTTCCTGCTGACCAATTCCGACGTCATCGTCGTCGGCCTCTTTCTCGATCCCGAAAGCGTGGCAATCTATTTCGCGGCGGCCAAGACCATGGCGCTGGTGCATTTCGTGTTCTTCTCCGTGAAGGCCGCGGCGGCCCCGCGCTTTTCCGCCCTGTTCTCCTCCGGCGACCGCCTCGCGCTCGCGCGCTTTGCCGGCGAGACGGTGCGCTGGAGCTTCTGGCCGTCGCTGGCCGTCGGCCTCGGCGTCGTCGCGTCCGGCCATTTCCTCCTGTCGCTGTTCGGCCCGGCCTTCACGGCGGGCCACGGGCTGATGGCGATCCTGCTTGCCGGCATTCTCGCCAAGGCGCTCGTCGGTCCCGGCGAAGTGCTGCTCACCATGTCCGGCGAGCAGCGGCTGTGCGCCATCGTCTATGCCGTGGCCTTTGCGGCCAATATCGCCTTCAACGTCACCCTCATTCCGCTCTTCGGCGTCACCGGGGCGGCCGTCGCCACGGCCGGCGCCATGGTCGTCGAGGCGCTGCTGCTGCACCTTGCGGTGCGCGGAAAGCTCTCGATCATTCTCTTCGCCTTCGCCAATCCGGTGCCGGCGAACCTCGTCAACGGGATGGACCGCCATGACCGATAGCCACGGCTTCGACCACGCGATTGCGGCCGGCCGTGCCCAGGCCGCCATCCCGCCGGCCGCCCCGCTCGCGCAGCCGCCGGCCGACCAGTGCATTGCCGTCGGCCGCCCGGGCCGCTCGCTGGCGCTCTATCCGGCAACGGCGGGCTACGAGCTCCAGCAGGAACTGGACTTCCTGTCGAACCGCGTCATGGAGCCGAACGTCTTCTTCACCGGCCGCTTCCTTGCCCCCGCCATGCCGCGGCTCGAGGATCGCACCGTGCGCCTCTCCGTCATCCGCGACGAGGGCGAAGGTCGCAGCCGCCTGCGGTTCCTGATGCCCTTCTCCATCGAGAAGCCGGGTTTTTCCATCGGCGCCAGCATCCTGCGCGTCTGGTCGAACCCCTTCGGCCCGCTCGGCACGCCCCTCGTCGATGCCGAGGGGGCGGCCGAGACGCTCGACAACCTCCTGGAGGCGCTTGCCGCGCCCGGCATCGGCCTGCCGCCGATCCTGGTCCTGCCCGACCTTCGCCTCAACGGCGCCTTCGCGCAATTGATGCGCGCCGTCGCGATCGGCAGGAACCTGCCGCTCACGGTGACCGATACCCATAGCCGGCCCATGCTGGAAAGCCTGCTCGACGGCCAGACCTATCTTCAGAAGGCCATCTCGCCGGAGCATTTCCGCGAGCTGCGCCGGCAATGGCGCAGGCTCGACCGGCTTGGCGAGCTCAGCTACAACGTCGCGCGCCAGCCGGCCGAAATCCGCCTTCGCATGGAGGAGTTCCTACTGCTGGAGGCCGCCGGCTGGAAGGGCCGCGGCCGCACAGCGATGATCAACGATCGCTACCGCGCCGCCTTCGCCCGCGAGGCGATCACCAACCTTGCGGAAACGGACGGCGTGCGCATCCACACGCTCGACCTCGACGGGCGCGCCATCGCCTCCATGGTCGTGTTCCTGACGGGTGGCGAAGCCTATACGTGGAAGACCGCCTATAACGAGGATTACGCGCGCTATTCGCCCGGCAAGCTGCTTCTGGCCGAGCTTACCGAATGGCACCTCGACGACGCCAATATCGTGCGCTCGGATTCCTGCGCGGTGCCCGACCATCCGGTCATGAGCCGGTTCTGGGAGGAGCGCGAGGACATGGGCACGCTCGTCATCGGCCTGCAGCAGAACCGCGACCGCGACGTGCGGCAGGTCGCCACGCAGCTCCACCTTTACCGCAACACCCGCAACGTGGCGCGGCTCCTGCGCGAGAAGATCAGGTCGCTGGCGCGGCGCTAGAGCATTCCAGCCGAAGCGGAATCGCTTCTATGCCGGACAATGCGGCAAGAGCGAAATGCCCTATGCCGCGTGTGCGGCCTCTTCGGCCGCGCGCTTGCGCAGGAGATGGCGGATGACCTTGCCGGACGTGGTCAGCGGCAGGGAATCCACGAAATCGACCTCCCGCGGATATTCGTGCATGGAAAGCCGCGACTTCACCCATTCGCGTATGTCGGCCGCCAGCGCCGGCGAGGGCGCCTGGCCGGGGCGCAGCACCACATAGGCCTTGACGATTTCCGTGCGCACCGGGTCCGGCTTGCCGACGGCGGCGGCGAGCTGCACGGCGGGATGGCCGGCAAGGCAGTCCTCGATCTCGCTCGGGCCGATGCGGTAGCCGGAGGAGGTGATGACGTCGTCGTCGCGGCCGAAGAAGGTGACGTAGCCCTCCTCGTCCATGCGGCCGAGATCGCCGGTCATCAGCCAGTCGCCGACGAATTTCGCCGCCGTCGCCTTCTCATCCTGCCAGTAGCCGAGGAACATCACGGGGTCGGGCCGCCTGACGGCGACCTGGCCGACGGTGCCGCGCGGCACCTCCCGGCCATCCGTATCGACGATCGCGACCACATGGCCCGGCACGGGCTTGCCGATCGGCCCCGGCCGCGACACGCCGATCTTGCCGATCGAGCCGAGCACGATGTTGCACTCGGTCTGGCCGTAGAACTCGTTGATGGTGATGCCGAGCGTGTCGCGCACCCATTCCCAGGTCTCGCGGCCGAGCGATTCGCCGGCCGAACCGATGGTGCGCAGGTTGAGCCGGTATGTCCCGCGCGGATCGGCGACCGTCTTCATCAGCCGCAGCGCCGTCGGCGGGATGAAGGCGTTGCGCACGTCCATGTCCTGCATGATGCGGTAGGCCATGTCGGGATCGAATTTCTGGCCGGGCGAGGAGACGACCGGCACGCCGAGCAGCAGCGCCGGCAGCAGCACGTTGAGGAGCCCGCCCGCCCAGGCCCAGTCGGACGGGGTCCAGATGCGGTCGCCGGGCTGCGGCAGGAACTCGTGATGCATCTGGAAGCCGGGCACATGGCCGAGCAGCACGCGATGCCCATGCAGCGCGCCCTTCGGCGGACCGGTGGTGCCCGAGGTGTAGATCATCATGGCCGGATCGTCCGGCCCGCTGTCCATGGGGGCGAAGGGACCGGCGTGGCGGGAAACCAGGTCCTGGAACGATCGGGCGGCGGGGTCCGCACCGGGCTCGGTCGTCACCACCAGCTCCAGCGTCGGAAGATCGCTGCGGATCGGGGCGAGGCGGTCCCGGCCGAAGCGGTTCGTGACGATCGCCCTCGCCCCGGCATTCCTCAGCCGGTAGAGCAGGGCATCCGCGCCGAAGAGCAGGGCGAGCGGCAGGGCGATGGCGCCGAGCTTGTAGATGGCGACATGCGTGACGACCGTCTCGAAGCCCTGCGGCAGCAGGATCGCGACGCGGTCGCCCGCGCGCACGCCCTCTGCCGCCAGCGCCGCGGCGAAGGCGTCGGAGCGGGCGGCGAGCTCGCCATAGGTCATGGAGAGCGGCGGCGCATCCGGCAGGAAATGCTGGAGACAGACGCGGCCCGGCTCGCGCGCCGCCCAGGCGTTGGAGACGGCAACGCCGATGTTGAACCGTTCGGGGATCTGCCAGCGGAAATCCCGGTACAGGGCATCGTAGGTCGGTCGTGCAGCGAGCATCCGGCGTCACTCCAGTTTGCTGCATTGCACCTAGCATTCCGGAGGGCCGCCCCGCAATGGCGGCTTTTGCGGGGTCAGAGCCAGGAAAGCCGGTTGTCGACCTCGCTGACCTCCTTGACCGAAGCGGCGATGGTCACCGCGCGCTCGGCCTCCTCGGCGGAGCCGATACTGCCCGAGAGCACGATGCGCGTTCCCTTGCAGGTCACGGTGATATCAGAGGCGTCCACGTCGCCCGCCACCGAAAGCGCATCGGCGACCGCGGCCTCGAGCCAGGCCGGATGAGGCCCGTCGAAATGCTCGGGCACCTCGCCCTTGAAGGTTCCTTCCTTGAAGACCATGACGCGCTCCTTTCGCCGTTTGCGCTGGAGAACGCGGCACGGCGGGATTTGTTCGTTGCAGCGCCACACGGCGCCACGGGCGACGTATCCTAGCATGGCGGGAACACCCCCGCATGGGACAATCGCCCGGCGTGCGTTCTCCAGGCAAGGAACGGGCGCGGTGGCGCCGGGCGTCTCAGGAAGTGCGCGCGGCCGCGTGGAGAACCTTGTCCCGGATTGACGAGACCGCGTTGGCATGGCCATCGAAGCCCTCATACCGCGCGAGGCGCTCCGCATGGCCGGCAAAGCTTTCGTAGGCCGCCTCGGACAGGGACGCGATCGACGTGCGCTTCAGGAAATCGAAGACTGCCAGGGGAGACATCGTTTTCGCGGCCGCTCCCGTCGGCAGGACATGGCTCGGTCCGAGCACGAAGTTGGCGATGCTGATCGCCGAATGCGGGCCAAGGAGAATCTCGCCTGCATGTTCAAAGCGGGTGAGGTATTGCCAGGCATTGTCGGCGAGGACCGCGAGGTGTTCCGGAGCGTAGTCGTTGACGAAGGCGAAGGCTTCCTCCTTCGTGCGGGTAACGACGATCCCGCCTCTCGGGCCGGAAAGGACGGTTTTGGAATATTGCGCCCGGACGTCCCCCATCTGTGACCAGAAGGCGGGTATGCGGGAAGCAACGGCATGTGCGAAGTCCTCGCTGTCGGTGACGAAGAACACCGACGAGTCGGGACCGTGCTCGGATTCCACGCACAGATCCAGGGCGACCAGCTCCGGCGGGACGGTGCCGTCCGAGAAGACGATCAACTCGCTCGGACCGGCCGGGCTGCCGGGATCGATGACGGACGAGAGCTGCTTTTTTGCCGCCACCACCCATGGGCTGCCGGGGCCGACGACCTTGTCGCATTTGGGAACCGTCTGCGTCCCGAACGCGACGGCCGCGATGCCTTGCGCCCCGCCGCATTTGAAGACGTCTGCTACCCCGGCGATCTCGGCAGCGACCAGGGTCGCCGGATCGACGGTTCCGTCGGGGCCGGGCGGTGTGATGACGACGACCTTCTTCACGCCTGCCACCTTCGCGGGAATCGCGGTCATCAGGACGGAGCTCGGGAAGGAGCCCTTGCCGCGCGGGACATAGCAGGCAACGGAGTCGATCGCGTTCCAGCGGTCGCCGACGAGGACGCCGGGATGCGTCTCGTGCAGGGCCAGCGTTTCCGGCATCTGCCTTTCATGGAAGTGACGGATGTTTTGCGCGGCAAATTCGAGCGTTTCGATCAACTCGCGGTCGATAGATGCACGGGCGGCGGCGAATTCCCCGGGCGTCGCACGAATTTGGTCCGCGGCGATCGGGGCCTTGTCGAACCTGTTCGCAAAGTCGGCAAGCGCCTTGTCGCCATCGCGCCGGACGGCGTCGATGATCGGGATCACCTTCTCCATGAAGGCGCTCAGATCGTTTTCCGTGCGCTGCAGCAGGCTTTTGCGCTGGGCCCCGTTCAGGTCGCAGAGCTTGTGGATCGAAATGGGGGTCTCGGACATGGTGTCTCCTTAAGGCGCGCTGCTCGTGCGCACCGGGAAGCGTTGAGGGGAAAAGGGGGAGGCTTGCGGTGGAGACGCGTGACCGGATTGCAGGGATCGTGCCGCAAGCGCGGCGGTGGCCGGCGCGGCGCCCAGTCCCGTAAAGCCGTGTCCGAACGCGAAATGCACGTTCTCCATGTTCGTCGCGCGTCCGATGACGGGAAGCTCGTCGGCGATGGCCGGCCGGCGGCCCATCCAGATGGAAACGCCCGGCTGCCGGATGTCGCCCGGCAGGGCGCCGAAGTATCGTCGGGCGAGATCGAGCAATGCCTGGGCGCGCGACCAGTCGGGCGGGCTGTCCGGGCCGGCGATCTCGACCTGGCCGGCCAGACGGATGCCGTCGATCATCGGGGTTGCGACCATCAAAGCGTCATCGAACATGACGGGCCGCCTCAATCGTTCGCCCGGCGGCAGCGTGACATGGTAGCCCCGCTCGCTGAGAAGGGGCGGGTCGTCGCCGATCTGGCGCGCGAGGGCGCGCGAATGCGCACCGCCGCAAATCACGACCGCATCGAACGCGAGCATCCCCTCTGACGTTTCGAGCCCCGCAAGCCTGTGGCCGGCGTGGATCAGCCTCGTGACGTCGGCCTTGATGACATGGACGCCGCGTCGACGGGCGTGATCGGCAAGACCCCTGACGTAACCTGCGGGATCGGTGCAATGGCCACCGTCGGTGACCAGGATTGCGCCGAAACAATCGCGCTCGATGCCCGGCTCTTCCGCACGCAACGCCCTGCCGTCGAGGAAGGTCCAGTTCACGCCGAGCTCGCGCCGCAGGGTCCACCAGCGCAGGTCACGGCGAAAGGCCTGCTCGCTGCCGTAGGTGTAGAGGAGGCCTTCCGACCTGATCAGATGCTGCAGGCCGGCCTCCTTCGCGAGGGCCTGGTGCCGCGCGACCGTGTCGGAAAGCAGGGTGGAGAGGGCGCCCGCCTTGTGACGAACCCGCTCGAGCGTAAGCCCGGAGGTCACGAAACGTGCAAAATGGCGGGCGTTGCGGATGGCAAAACCAAGGTTGCCGCTGAGGGGCGCCGACCTTCCGAAGAGGAACGACGGCAGGCGCCACAACAGCGAAGGCACGGAAACAGGAATGATGGAGGCCGGGCAGAGCCAGCCCCCGTTGCCGGAGCTTGCCGCCCCGCTGCTGCCCGGCTCGTCCCGGTCGATCAGCGTGACATCGTAACCGAGGCGGTTGAGTTCGATGGCGGTGACCGTTCCGATCACGCCCGCCCCGACGATAGCGACCGAACTGTTCATCGATCACATCCCGATCGCCAGGCCGTCCTTGCGGGGGTCCGACCCGCCGGCAAGCGTACCGCGCTGCGGATCGATCCAGATGGCCTGCGCCCCGCCGATGGGAAGATGCGCCACCTGGACGCTGTGGCCCCTCCTGGTCAGGCCCTCGACGATATGCGCGGGCATCGAGCGTTCGACCTCGGCAAACCCCTTGAAATGGAAGGTCCGCGGCAGGTCGATGGCCTCTTGCACGTCGAGGCCGAAGTCGACGACATTGGTGACGAGCTGCGCGTGACCGATCGCCTGGTAGTCCCCGCCCATGACGCCGTAGACCAGCGACGGCTTTCCGTCCTTCAGCGTCATGCCGGGCATGATCGTGTGGAGCGGGCGTTTTCCGGGGCCGAATTCGTTCGGATGGCCAGGTACCAGATTGAAGCCGCTGCCGCGGTTCTGAAGCAGTACGCCGGATTTCGGCGCCAGGACGCAACTGCCGAAATGGTGGTAGAGCGAATTGATCAGCGTCACCGCATTGCCGGAACCGTCCACCACCGAAATGGTGGTGGTATCGGATTTGCGCGTGGCCGGCTCCCCGAATTCCCTTGTCGTCCTGTCCCCGTCGATCATGGCGGCGAGCGCGGCGGCATGGGCGTCGCTGGTGAACCGCCGGTGATCGACGGCGCTGTGCTCCGGGTCGCCGATCGAGCGATCGCGTTCGCGATAGGCGAGCCGCGCCGCTTCGAGCAGCAGGTGGAAGCGTTCCGCGCTGAAATGGTCGGTCTTCGGCAGATGCTTGAGAATGTTCAGCAGGAGGAGGGCCGTGGCGCCCTGATTGTTGGCTGGAAGCTGCAGGACCTCGAAGCCCTTGTAGTCGATGCGCAACGGATCGACGTAGAATGACGCCGTTCTTTCGAGGTCGTCGTGCGAGAGGCAGGACCCTCCGCGTTCGAGGGTCGCCACGATATCGTCCGCGACCCAGCCGCGATAGAAACCGTCGCGGCCCTTGGCCGCGATCTCGCGCAACGTCAGTGCAAGCTCCGGCTGGCGGTGGATTTCGCCGGCGCGGAAGGCGCGGCCGCCCGTGAGGAACCGGGCCGCCGCCTCCGGCGTCGTCGCCAGTGCCGGCGCGAAGGAGTTCCAGTCGAGCGCCACGCGGTCGGCGACGACATAACCGTCGGCTGCCGCCCTGATGGCCGGATGGAAGAGCCTTCCCCAATCCAGGCTGCCGTGGTCGGCATGGAGGCGCGCCCAGGTGTCCACCGCCCCCGGGCAGGTGACGGCAAGCGCGCCGCGCAGCGGCATCCCGGTGTGGCCCAATGCGCGCAGGGCGTCGGCGGTCATCGCGGCGGCGCTCTTGCCCGATCCGTTGAGGCCGAATGTCCTTGCGGAGGCGGACGCATGACCGAGAACGAAGCTGTCACCGCCGACGCCGCTTGCCTGCGGCTCCACCACCGCCAGCAGCGCGGCGGCGCAGATCGCGGCGTCGAAGGCGTTTCCGCCTGATTGCAGGATGCCGAAGGCGGCGGCGGATGCGGCGGGATGCGCTGTGGCGATCATGCATTCCTGGCCGCGGACGACGGACCGCCCGGGAAAATGGAAATCTCTCATCGATCCCGCATCTCCGAACGGATGCTGCCGAGCACTTCGGCCTGAAGCTGCGCGAATTCCGGCAGCCGGTGGGTGTCGGGCGTGCGCGGTCGCGGCAGGGGGACATCGTAGGTCGTCTTGATGCGGCCGGGATTGGAGGCCATCACGAAGATCCGGTCGGAAAGGAAGACGGCTTCCTCGACATCGTGCGTGACGAAGATCACGGTCAGCTTTTCCCGCTCCCAGACGCTCGTGAGCAGTTCCTGCATCTGCACGCGGGTCAGCGCGTCCAGGGCGCCGAACGGCTCGTCCATCAGCAACAGCTTCGGCTTGTAGGAGAGCGCGCGCGCGATGGCGACCCGCTGCTTCATGCCGCCGGAAAGCTGCGCGGGATAGCGGTCCGCAAAGGCTTCCAGGCCCACCAGCCTGAGCTGTGTCATTGCAAGATCGCCGATCTCGGCCTTCGGATGCCCCGTCGCTTCCAGCGCGAATTCCACGTTCTTCCTGGCCGTCAGCCAGGGCAGAAGCGTATAGCTCTGGAAAACCACGCCGCGGTCCGCGCCGGGTCCGAGGATGTCGTTTCCGTCGACCTTGAGGTCGCCATCGTCATGGGATTGCAGTCCGGCGATGATCGAAAGCAGCGTGCTCTTGCCGCAGCCGGATGCGCCGACCAGCGAAACGAATTCGTTCTCGCGGATCGTCAGCGAGATGTTGTCGAGAACGGTAACACGGTCCTTGGTGGAGCGCCCGGCCGGAAAGGTCTTCGTCAGGTCGCGGATCAGAAGCTTTTCCATCAGTGTTTTGCCTCGTAGCGGAACATGCGCTTGCCCAGGAATTTCATGATCTGGTCGCTGATCAGGCCGAGAACGCCGAGCACCACGATGTATCCGATGGCCGTGTCGGTCTGGAAATAACGCTGCGCGACGGTGATGCGGTAGCCGAGGCCGCTGCTGGCCGCGACGAGCTCGGCGAGCACAACCCAGGTCCAGGCCCAGCCGAGCGAGATGCGCAGCGTGTCCCAGATCTGCGGCGCGGCCGAGGGCAGGATGATCTTCGTGACGATTTTCGTGTCACTCAGTCCGACCGTCCGGCCGAAGCCGATGAAATCGGGCGGGACGCGCTTGATGTTGTCCATGAACATCAAGGCCTGCTGGAAGAACGTCCCGATCCAGATCACCAGGAACTTCTGGGTGTCCGTCGTGCCGGTCCACAGGATCGTCAGGGGAACGAAGGCGACGACCGGCATGTAGCGTATGAAGTCGAGGAAGGGCTCGATGGCCGCATCCCAGAACTTGTAGTTGCCGATCAGCACGCCGACGGCGAGCGCCGAAACCGATGCGACGGCGAAGCCGATACCGATGCGATAGACGCTTGCCGCGATGTCGGAGAACAGCGTGCCGTCGGCGCCGAGCGCCCACAGGCGCGCGACGATCGCCACGGGGGACGGCAGGAAGATCGGGCGGACGAGGCCGGATTGCACGATCAAAGCCCAGACCGCGAAGAAGATCGCGAAGGAGCACACGGAGATGATGAGATAGGTCGATGGCGAGATCTCAGCCTGCATGCTGAGAAGGGATTTCTTTCGGGGCTTGGCCATAGGTCTGCCTTGCTCGTTCGATTGGAGGACTGCAGCCGCGGGGGGCGCCTGCATAGATTTGTATGTACAAGTCCGGCCGCCGAGGGTCGCGCCCCGGCGATCTTTCATTCCATGGTGCGGCGGCTGATGAGGCTGTAGGTATCGCCGGGATAGGTGAACACGCTTCGGCTGACCGCCATTTCCCCGACCCAGGTGCGGCGCGTCAGGATCATCACGCTCCGAGGCTCGGGAAACTCCAGCAACGCGCATGCTTGCGCATCCGCCATCGAGGCGCAGACCGAATGCTCCATCTTCGTCGCGTCGGCGATGGAGCGCAGGTAGCGCGTCGAGGGGACGGCCTGGAAGTCGTGATCGAGATAGCCGGGGGCGAAGCTCGGCCGGATCAGTCTGTTCTCCACCTGCACCGGCACTCCGTCCTCGTAGTTCACGATAATCGAATGGAACAGGCGAGAGCCGCGCGGCATGTCGAAATAGGCTGCCTGTTCCGCCGTGGCGCTGATCGTCTCGAGAAGCCTGACCTTCTGCGTGTGGACATTGCCCCGGGCCTTGATGTCGTCGGCTATGTCCTTCAGCTCCATGAGCTCGGTCTGCGCCGGGGGCGCCGAGACGAAGGTGCCGAGCCCCTGGACGCGATCGACCACGCCTGCCGCCGAAAGCTCCCGCAGCGCCCGATGGACGGTCATGCGCGACACGCCGAAGCGTTCGACGAGCTCGGCCTCGGAAGGGATTTTCACGCCGTGTTTCAGTTGCCCGCGCCTTACCTGGTCGAGGATGTGGTCCTTGACCTTCTGGTAGAGCGGAAGCGGAATGGTGCGATCGAGGTGCTGGCGCATCTTGGCTGTCCCGGCCGGCCCTGCAAACCTGCAGGGCCGGCCATGGGGATCAAAGCGACGAAAGGGCCGTCGTGTCGATGACGTCCTTGGCCTCGAAGGTCTTCTTGATCAGGCCGAGCTCCAGGCTGGCGGCGTTCACGGCCGGGAAGGTCTTCGTCGCGTACTCGCCGGTCAGCAGGGTCTTGTTCTCCTCCAGCGTATAGTAGTGCACGCCCTCGAAGGTCGTCCCCAGCTCGTTCGGATCGGAACCGACGCCCTTGGCGATGATCGCCTGGCACTCTTCGGGGTTCTTGTTGTAGAGGTCCACGGCATCGCCCCAGCTCTTGACCATCGCGCGCACCTGGCCGGGCCGCTCCTTCAGCGTCCGGGTCGTGACGACGAAGCAGTCGCTGATGAGGCCGGGATTTTCGGCCGCGGTATAGAGGAGCTTGAGGTTCGGATCGGCTTTCAGCGCGGTCGAGATGTAGGGTTCATAGGTGACCATCGCGTCCGTCGAGCCGGACAGCAGGGCGGCGGCGGCCTGCGATGCGGGCGTGTTGGTCCAGTTGAGGTCGCTCAGCTTCAGGCCCGCCTTCTTGAGCGCGTCGGCGACGAGGAGGTGGCTGGTCGTGCCTTCCTCGAAGGCGATGGATTTTCCCTTGAGGTCGGCGACGGAATTCATGCTCTTCGGGCTGACGATGGCGTCGGCGGTGGTGCTGTAGTCCTCAATCAGGGCGATACGGTAGTCGGGCGATTCCTGCAGGTGCTGCAGCACGTTGTGCGTGGCGCTGTTCGTGCCCTGGATCTCGCCGCTGGCCAGAATTGCCAGATTGGCGGCGTCTTCCGTATAGGGAATGAACTCGACGCCCTCGAGCCCGTTGGCCGCGAAGATGCCCTTGTCCTGGGCGACATACCACATGCCGTAGCCGATCCACGGCTGGATGGACATCTTGAAGATGCCCGGCTCCACCGCCGGGGCGGCGCTGGCTTTGGCCGTGACGATATAGGGTGCTGCGAGCGTTCCGCCCATCAGTGCAAGCATGTTGCGTCGAGAAATGCTGATCATGTCGTTCCCTTTCTTTTGGTGATATTGGCGTGTTTCGATCCGGGCAGGGGTTTCCACCAGGTGAGTCTTATCGGCTGAACCCTTCTGCGAGGTTCTTCATGATCGTTCCCACGGCGTTGCCTTCGCCGGGGCCGGGCAGGGCGCCGATCCATGCCACCGAGCCGGTGCAGAAGACCTGCCCGCCACCGTCGTGGCGATAGATCGTCATGTCCGCGCGCCGCAGCGTCTCGCGTTCGACGTTCCCGTCGGCCAGCCAGACCTCGGGCCGGACTTGGAAACTGTCGTCGAAGCCGTCCGCCGTGGCGAGCCGCACCAGGTTCTTCGGTGTTTCCTGCGAGCGCACCACGGCGTCGATCTCATAGCCGGCCGCGCCGCCCAGCACCGTTCCGCCGTCTCCGATCGGCCCGTCGGCAATGCCGTCGAAGAGCCAGCGGTGTTCCGGGGCGAAGCTGCCTTCGAGCCTGCCATAGGGCCGGCTCGGCCCGAAGCTCATGATCAGGTAGGTGACGCCGAGATAGGATTGCGGGTTCCGCAGGCCCCGGTCTTCCCAGTTGCCGCCGGGCTCGCCGGTGATCGACATGTGCGCTTCGCCCGGCCGGCCGGTCCAGATGTCGCTTTTGACCCGCCGCAGCTCCATGGTCTCGCCCTGGTAGGCGACGACCCAGTAAAAGCCGTTGCCGCCGAGATAGGCCAGATTGCCGCCCGCATCGAGATAGCCGTCGAGCGCCTTCATCATGTCGCAAGACCAGTATTCCGGATGGCTGCCCGTCAGCAGCCCCCTGTAGGCGGCGACCGCCGCGTATCCCTCGTCATGGAGGTCGCGGTCCGTCAATATGTCGATGTCGATGCCTTCCCGCGCATAGAACTTCAGAAGCTGAAGATCGACCGGCAACAGATGCGGGCAATTGGAAAGCGGATAGTGATAGTCGTCGCGCAACGTCGCGCGCGGGCGGCGCGCCGATGTCAGGCTCACGCCGCTGAGGTCGCTGTGGACGTCGTAGAGACACAGAAAACCGTTGTCGAGCGCGAAGAGATGCCCGCGATCCGATCCGTGCCAGGGATAGCGGACCGGCGGGAGGCGTTCGTCGGCATAGGCCAGATAGGTCGAGGTCGGGACGAGGAAGGCGAGCGCCGCCGAAGGCTTCGCCGCCCGAACGAAGAACGGCAGGCGCTCGGTGCCCTGTCCCGTGGTCACTTCCAGAGCGAAAATGCCGGCCCGTGCGTCCGCGGGGATGTCTATCGTCAGGTCGGCAGGCCAGTCGAAGCCGCCGAAATCGTCGTCGTGAAGGTGGATCGCGTCGAAATGCGAGGGTTCCAGTCGCGGATCATGCACTTCGGCGGTAAACCGCGCGGACGCCACGCAGAATGTGGGCATGCTGTGGATCGTCAGGGCAAGCGCGCTGTCCTCCACCGAGCCCAGGCGCTCGACCGGCCCGCGGGTCGGGAAACGCCAGGAGCACCGCCGGCCGGCGGCATCGAGCGATATCCGGCCGATGCGCCCGTTGAAGGATTTTGTCTCCCCGCTCCCGTCCGAGCCGATGCAGATCCGGCCGATGTGATGAGCCGCGCCGGGAAAGTCCACGCTGGCGATCTCGGTCCGCCGCGCCGAGGCCACCAATGTCGCGGCGAGGCCGGCGGACGAGCCGGAGACGGAAAGCTCGTACCAGCGCTCGTTGGAAACCTGCGCAAAGGCATGATTACCATCAGCCGTGGCGATATCCAGGTGTCCGTCCGCGTCGATCGAAACGGCGAGGTCGCCGAGAACGCAGATGGTTTTGCGCGTCTCGTTCTGCGTTGGCAGAAATTCGAAGCTGAGTTTCCAGCCGGCATCGCCCGTTTCGGGGAGCGCCGGGAGCTCGACCCAGGAGCCCAGAGAGAAATCCCGGACCTTGAAGCTGCCGGAATGGCGCTGCAAGTCCCACTCCGCCACCTCCTGCTCGTCCCGGTCGAGGGAGACGATGCGGAACGACGCGTGCGGGTCGACACAGGAAAGATGGGCCCGGGTCGAGGCGCCGGCCTTGACGCTCCACGGCTCGATGTAGCCAGCAACGGGCATGGCTGAATGGTTCAGCGGCTTTCGCATTGTGTCACCCTCGTTGACTGGCACTTTTTGACGTGCCTTTGGCGGATGTGCAGGCTTGTCTATACAAGTTTCGACGCCGCAGTTGCCCTGTCCCGCGTCACGGGCGGGCTTTTCACGCTGCCCGGCTTGGATTTATAACCCTTCTCTTTATGGTTTTCGACTGTAAGCCATCCTTGAGAGGGGCATATAACCCCATGGGGGTATAGGTGATGAGATTCTCCGTCCTTGATAGCCTCGCCGCGGCGATCGATGCTGTCGGCTCCGCCCAATTCTATCCGTTGATGTGCGCGTACCTGCGCGAATGCCTGGAATTCGACAACGTGATCGTCGTCATCTTCGTTGGTTCGAACGTCCCCCACATCGCCCATACGCGGCATTACGGTCCCGATGTGTTCCGGTTCGTCGATGAGCAATACCTTTCCGGCGCCTATCTCCTGGATCCGGTCTACCACTTCCACTTGAGGCACGGCGACGCCGGGCTCTACCGCCTGCTTGACGTCGCGCCGGACCAGTTCCGCAGCAGTCGCTACTATAAATGGTACTACGGCAGGATCGGGATTTCCGACGAGATCTCCGTCATCCTCCCCGTCTCCCGGAACGCGACCATCACGATTTCAATGGGCAAGGATTCGTCCTCGGGAACGACGTTTTCGCAAAAGGCCGAGGAGGGCCTTCGAAAACACCGGTCGGTCATCATGGCCGTCCTCAGGGCCCATTGGAACGCGCTCGATGCGCCACATCTCAACATCCCCCGCGCGACGTCCTTGGCCGATAGCCTTCGCCAGGAGCTCCGGAGCAATCATGGTGTGTCCATAAGCACCCGTCAGGCCGAAGTCGCGCTCCTGATTTTGCAGGGGCATTCCTCGCCATCCATCGGCTTGCAGCTTGGAGTGAGCACCGAAACGGTCAAGGTTTTTAGAAAGCAGCTCTATAGCCGGTGCGGCATATGTTCACAGGCCGAACTCTTCAACCTTCTCATGCCGATGCTGGGAAATGCCAACGTTCGAAAGGAAAGCAATTGAATCGATTGGCGGTTGAACTGTGGCCCTGATCGCGATGGCAGGCCGGCAAGCAAAGGTAATTGGCGCCCCATTCGCCCATTGAATACTTTTCTTTCGGAGTACAAATTTGCCCACTGAAGGAAAGTTTCTGCTGATTTGCCTGGGTTTTCTTGTAAATTCACGTCTATATCAGCGTGAATTTGTTTATCTGAAGCGAAAAGCGTAAGGGGACCAATTGACGAGGGCATTCAACAAGCTTTCAGCGCTTGCCGTAAGGAATGCCGGTCCCGGTAAGCTATCCGAGGGCGACGTCTGGACGATCCCCGGCGGAAAGCAGAAGGGGTGCAAAGACAAAACACCCGATTTCCGGGTCCCGCTCGTACCGGAAACGCTATCGCTCATCGAGCAGGCAAAGGCCTTCGCTCGCGAAGGCTACCTTTTTCCAAGCATCAGGAAGGGCATAATTTCGGATGCCGCCATGGCGCGGTTGATGGAGCGCCGCGAGATGGCGGCTCGCCCGCACGGCTTTCGTTCAAGCCTGCGCGATTGGATCGCCGAGACGACGAATACGCCTTACGAGGTTGCGGAGGCAACGTTGGGTCATGCCGTGGGCGGCAAGGGGGAACGCGCATACCGGCGCACTGACTCTCTTGAGCAGCGCCGCGTTTTGCTTGGAGACCGGGCAAAGTTGATGTGTTCAGCGCCAAAGGTGCAATGATGGGTAATTAATCCAACGACATCAGCTACCTGCTCGCTTCCTGCCTGTTGTGCACAGGAGCGCTCTTCAACCAGTTCAAGAAATCGCGACCAAGCCTCTCCGGGATCGCTTGGGCTGACAAGGTAACCTGTTCTGCCGCGCGCTGGGGGTCACGATCGCCAGGTCGATGATTGATGCTTCTCAAACCCTATCATTTGTTGCTATTTTTTGGCGAACCGCGATATATTTTCCATAATATATCGACGGAGAGTTTAATGTCGGTCTTCCGTGGCCTTGTCGGTCTTGTCGCTCTTCTTTTGTCCTCTCTACCTGCGACGGCGCGCAGTATCACGGACGCCGCCGGCCGTGTCGTGGAGATACCGGACAAGGTGCAGCGCGTGCTCGCCGCCGGCCCGCCGGCCTCCGTGCTGGTCTATGTTCTCGCTCCGGAAAAACTCGCCGGCTGGGTGCGTGAGCCGAAGCCGGAGGAAAAAGCTTTCCTGCTGCCCGCCGTCCGCGACCTTCCCGTCTTCGGACAACTCACCGGCAAGGGAGGCACGGCGAATATGGAGGCCGTGCTGGCGGCAAGGCCCGATATCATCGTGGACGTCGGTACGGTGAACGCCACCTATGCCTCGCTTGCCGACAAGGTGCAGGCGCAGACGGGCATTCCCTATGTGCTGATCGATGGCACCTTCGCCCGCAGTGCCGCCATGCTGCGAGAGACGGGTGCGATCCTTGGCGTTCCCGAACGGGCAGAAGCCCTTGCTGCCTATGCCGACGAAAAGCTCGCCGCATTGGAAAAGAGCCTTGCCGCCATTCCCGCGGAAAAGCGCCCGTCGGTCTACTTCGGGCGTGGCGCGGAGGGATTGGAGACGGGGCTTTCCGGCTCGATCAACATGGAGATCCTGGAGGCGGCCGGCGCGCGCAACGCTGCCGCCGCCGCTGGCAAGGGCGGCCTGACGCAGGTCTCGCTCGAACAGGTCCTGTCGTGGAAGCCGGACGTCATCCTCGCCTCCTCGCCGAAATTCGCCCACGCGATCAAGGATGATCCGCTCTGGCGGGAACTCGACGCGGTGAAGGCCGGGAGGATCCACGTCGCACCGGCTCTGCCCTTCGGCTGGATCGATTCCCCGCCCGGAGTGAACCGACTGATCGGCATTTCATGGCTGGAGCACACGCTCTATCCCGAGGCTTTCCCGGCGAAGCTGGACGAGGACGTCAGGACCTTCTTCAAGCTGTTCTATCATGTCGAGCTGGATGACGCCCAGCTCGCGGGCCTCATCGGCCGGGATGCGGACAGGTAGTGCGCGTGTTCCTGTCCCGCCTCCCGGCGGCGGTGCTCGGCCTTGCCGGTCTCGCTCTGCTGGCGCTCTTCTCCATGATGATCGGCAAGTACGGCAGCGGGCCGGGGCCGCTGTTCGCGGCGCTGCGGCAACTGGTGACGGGCGAGGGAAGCGACCCGTTGCTTGCCACCGTGCTCTGGAACGTGCGTCTGCCGCGCGTACTGGCCGCTGTGGTCGTCGGTGCGGCGCTGGCGGCGGCAGGCGCGACCTATCAGGGGCTGTTCCGCAATCCGCTCGTCTCGCCGGACCTGCTTGGCGTGTCGGTGGGGGCAAGCCTCGGGGCGGTGGCAGGCATCTTCCTGTCGCTGCCGGTGCTGGCAATCCAGCTTGCAGCCTTTGTCGGCGGCCTCGTCGCGGTCTTGCTCGTCACCGGCGTCGGCATGCTGGTGCGCGAGCGCGATCCGGTGCTGACGCTGGTGCTGGCCGGCATCGCCATCCAGGCACTGGTCGGCGCGGGCATATCGCTGATCAAGATCCTCGCCGATCCCTACGACCAGCTTCCGGCGATCACCTACTGGCTGCTCGGCAGCATGACGGCAGTGACCCGTTTCGACGTTTTCTCCATCCTGCCCGCCCTGGGGATCGGCTTCGTGCCGCTCGTCCTTCTGCGCTGGCGCATGAATGTCATGACGCTGGGGGAAGAGGAGGCCCAGACGCTGGGCATCGATACATTGAAGACGCGCATCGTGCTGATCGCCGGTGCGACGCTGGTGACGGCGGCGACGGTTTCGATCACCGGTATCATAGGCTGGATCGGGCTCGTCATCCCGCATATCGCCCGCATGCTCGTCGGGCCGGACTTTCGCCGTTTATTGCCGGCCGCCATGATGCTCGGTGCCGCCTATCTCCTCGTCGTCGACATGCTGGCGCGTTCCATCGCATCGATCGAGGTGCCGCTCGGCATCCTGACGGCGACGGTCGGCGCACCCTTCTTCCTCTGGCTGCTGATCTCCGGCAAACGGGGCTGGTCATGATCCTGACCGTCAAGACGCTCGCCTTCGGCTATCGCGACCGCGAAATCGGTCACGGCGTCGATCTGTCGCTTCAGGGTGGGGAGGTGCTCGCCTTGCTCGGCCCGAACGGAGCGGGCAAGACGACCCTGTTCAAGACCATGCTGGGTCTGCTGCCCGTCAAGGCGGGGGAAGTCCTGCTCGATGGCAGGCCGCTTTCCGGCTGGTCACGCCGCGAGCGGGCGCTGCGCATCGCCTATGTACCGCAGGCTCATGCCGCGCCCTTTCCCTTCACCGTGCGCGATCTCGTGTTGATGGGGCGTGCGGCGCATCTTTCCGCCTTCGCCTTGCCCGGCGCGCGTGACCGCGCGATCGCCGAAGCCGCGCTGGAAAATCTCGGCATCGCAAAACTTGCCGATACGCCCTCGACGGAGATCAGCGGAGGGGAAAGACAGCTTGCGCTGATCGCCCGCGCCCTGGCGCAGGAAGCACGAATCGTTGTCATGGACGAACCGACGGCAAGCCTCGACTACGGCAACCAGATGCGGTTGCTCGCCCATATCCGCCGGCTGGCGGCGGACGGGCTTGCCATCGTGCTCTCAACGCACAATCCCGACCACGCCTTGCAGGCAGCCGATCGTGTCGCCCTCCTGAAGGACGGCGAACTGACAGCCCTCGGTGCCACGCGCGAAACGCTGACGCCCAATGCCCTGAAGACGCTTTACGGCATCGAGGTGGTGATCGGCAGCGTCCCGGGAAGCGACGCATTCGTCTGTGCCCCGCGGCCCGGCTGACGCGAAGACATTTTTTAGGAGCGGCTAGAGCACTTTGCCCTGCGGCCGTCGGGAGGTCTGCAGGCCTGAAAGCTGTGCCTTTGATACATCCGTTCCCCCGATTTTCGCATTCTTCATGAAACTCCATGTGTGAAATAGAGGGGAACAGGGGCCCAGGGCGCCTATCTCGGGGTTGCCTGAAAACAAGCATCGATATATTTCTGAAAATATAGCGGTTGGGGAATCGCACCGGGCTGATCCAGATTTTCGAGAGCGTCGCAAAACGCGTGCTCACGCATGCCCGGGTGAATTTTGAGGAGGGGTATATGGGTTATCTTATCGTCCGCGCTTCAGTGGCGCTTCTGAGCTCGACGGTCTTTGTCGTCCCGGCCATGCCTGCCTTCGCGCAATCGCCGGCGGCGGGCACGCCGGCCGTCAAGACCACCGCCAAGAAGCCGCGGGTCAAGACGGAAGACAATGGCGCGTTCGAACTGGGCAAGATCATCGTCCCGGGCGGCGGTGGCAGCAGCGGCCAGACCGTTTCCCAATCCACCATCACGGCCGACGAGATGCGCAGCGCCAATCGCGATGTGCTCGACGATGCCCTGCGCGTCGTTCCGGGTGTCGAGGTGGGCAATTCCGGTGGTAGCCGCAATGAGCGCATGGTCTATGTGCGCGGTTTCGACCGCTGGCAGGTGCCGCTTTATATCGACGGCGTTCGCATTTACCTGCCGGCCGACAACCGCATCGACTACGGCCGGTTCCTGACGCCGGATCTTGCCGAGATTCAGGTGCAGAAAGGCTATGTCCCGGTTCTCAACGGCCCCGGCGGCATGGGCGGCGCCATCAATCTCGTCACCAAGACGCCGACCGAGGCCTTCGAGGGTGAAGTCCAGACCGGGCTGGAATTCGGCAATACGGGGGAGATTGCCTCCTACAAGACCTTCGCCTCCGTCGGCACGCGGCAGGATACGTTCTATGTGCAGGCAAGCGGCTCGGTGCGTTCCAGCGACGGCTGGTTCCTTTCGCGCGATTTCACGCCCAACGCGGTCGAGAACGGCGGGCGCCGGGATTTCAGCGACGTAAAAGACTGGCGCGGCAACATCAAGGTTGGCATCACGCCGAACGATACGGACGAATACGTCATCAGCTATACCAAGCAGGAGGGTGAAAAGAACGCGCCCTATGCTGTCAACCAGGCCGTGCGCGGACGCACGCCCTCGGCCGTCTTTGGCATCGGAACGGCCTACCAGCGCGACTGGACATGGCCGGAATGGGATATCGGGAGCCTTTCGTTCAATTCCTATACCGCAATCGGCGACGCCTCCTATGTGAAGGTGAAGGCGTTCTACAATACGTTCGACAATATCCTGTCTGCCTACGACGACAGCACATTCTCGACCCAGACGCTGCCGCGCGCATTCGACAGCTACTACGACGACTATGCCTACGGCCTCAGCGCCGAAGCCGGCACGGAGTTCGAGAGCAACAGCCTGAAGGCAGCCGTGCACTATCGCAGGGACAGTCATACCGAATGGAACGACAATCAGCCGGACAATTCCGCCGCGCGTGTGCTTGAGCCGAAGCAGACACAGGTTGAAGACGGCGTCGCCGTCGCGCTGGAGAACACTTTCCACGCCACCGAAACGCTCGACCTCATCGCCGGCATAAGCTACGAGAAGACCACGCTGAAGAAGGCGCAGGAGTACAACAAGACCACCAAGGCGGTCTTCCCCTATCCGCTTGGCGGCAGTGATTCCGTCAACTGGCAGACGGCGGCCGTCTGGCGCCCGACCGCCGTCACCGAGCTTCACGCCAGCATTTCTTCACGCACCCGCTTCCCCAACATGTTCGAGCGGTTCAGCACGCGGTTTGGAACAGTCAAACCCAATCCAAATCTCGGCTCCGAACGTGCGCTCAATTTCGAGGTTGGCGGTGAAACCGAGTTGACGGACAGGTTGCGCGCATCCGGAGCGGTTTTCTATAGCGATATCGCGGATGCCATCCAGTCCGTCGATATCGGTGTCGATCCCAACGATGCCACAAAGAGGCTCGTTCAGAACCAAAACGTTGGCAACGCCCGCTACTACGGTTTCGAGTTGAAAACCGATTGGGACGTTACCGACGAGTTGACCCTCGGCGGAATTTACACCTATCTCAAGCGCGAGATCAACGATCCGGCTCGCCCGACCCTGCGTTCGACTGGCGTGCCGGAACATCTGCTCTACGCCTATGCGACTTGGTCTCCAACGGAGAAGTTCTCCATGACGGGCAGCTTGGAAACCTCGTCGTCGCGTTGGTCGGATCATCCGGCGGGAGGCGACCGTTATGTCGAAACGGGAGGCTTCGCCCTCGCAAACCTGAATTTCGAGTATAAGTTCACGGATGCGTATTCGACGAATTTCGGCGTGCGCAACCTGTTCGACAGGAACTATGAGCTCGTCACCGGTTTCCCCGAACCCGGCCGCACCTTCTATCTGAATGCCCGCGCCACGTTCTGAACGTGACATCCAACCCGGGAGGCGAGAATGCATATCGGCTATGTCAGCTCTGATGAGGAGATGAGGACAAATGCAGCTCTTTCCGCGGTCGCCGAATCGGCGAAGCGGGAAGGGCTTGCGCTGGCAGGGACGGTCCAGCCGGTTGATCCCGGCGGCGTCCATGAAAAGTGCAACATCGTCCTCGGCCTCCTGCCCGACGGCGAGCGGCGGAATATCAGCCTCGACCTCGGCCCGGGCGCGACCGGATGCCGGCTGGATGCAGCGGCGCTGGAGGAGGCGGTGATGGTCGTCCACGACGGGCTGCCGAGCGCCCAAGGCCTGATCGTGAACAAATTCGGCAAGCAGGAAGCAATCGGCCGCGGGCTGGTGGCAGCCATCATCGAAGCCTGTGACCGCGGGCTTCCTGTGCTGGTCGGTGTCTCGCCGCAATGGCGGGTGGCGTTTCTTGCCTTTGCCAATGGGAAAGCAATTGAACTGCCTCCCGAAAAGGCGCACCTTCTAGACTGGCTGCGCGCAGCTTGTCCCGAACTGCCGAACCAGCAGGCGGCGCCGCTGTCCAACCTTGCCGCCCAAGCGTAGGGTCGCGCTGCTTGCTAGATGCTTGTCGCGCCCCGCTCCCCAGCGAATGATCCCGTGATGGGATCTGATTGAGCGCATAGGCTTTGCTGCGTCGCGGTTCGGCTAAATTCGTCGAGGAATTCACTGTTGGTGCCGCGACGACGGCGCGGCTTTCGACCCCAATTCGGGGATGCGCAGTGGCGATGCCCTGGCACGCGCGTCATTGGCTGGGTTGCTGCAGCTTTAACTGAGCGTGTGATTTCTGCTAATGATCTCTCCGCCTTGTCTCTTCTATGAAGGCGAGGAAATGCTCCCCTCGCGAAATCACCGTCGCCCTTGAGTATACGCTCGCGTGACGGCTTCGACGTTACGCCCGTCGCCGGTCTCGACCTTGGAGGCCTTCGCGAATGTGCGGGACGTGCGGGTGTCGGCGCTGTTCAGGGACGTCGATCCGAACGCGGGTGCCCCTGCGAAGCTGAAGGCCGGCAGAAAACCCAGGACCTCGAATTGAAGAAGCCCGCGGCGAGGCGGGCTTGCTGAGGTGGAAGGCTGGGGGAAAGGGCGTCATCAGTATTCGCCCGTCTGCATGATCGTCATGACGCGAACGGTGAAGGCGGGGTCGGCCGGATCGGGTGAGGCGTAGCGAAGATCGAGGTCGTAATAGTCGATCTTCCGGAAGTACCGCACATCCTTGAAGGCCAGCGCGCCGAAGTCGTGCTCGCCATAGGGATCGTCTTCGGGATTGAAGCGGTCGAGCTCCCGCACCGCATGAAACAGGCCGCACCGGTCGTCGGGCGAAGGAAGCATGACGCCGCGCGTGGCGACGACATGGCCGCTCGATCCACACTCGGTGCGCGGTAGCATCATAAGATCGGCGATGTCCTGCGAACGCCAAACGGTTGTCCGATATCGCATCTGATGGGAACAGCGAATCTGGAGAGCTTCAGTTCAGGGGCGCGGGATAGCTTCGCCGGCTTGACACTGATCCCGTAGCTGGATTGAGGGTCAGCAGGATTGTTGCTGATCCACAAATGCCGCAGTGATAAGGGGGGAGATTCTTAACTGAAGATTTACGTATGTGTTTGAATTTTTTTGAAAATTGGTGCCCCATGCCAGCATTGAATGCTTGCGCAGCTAGGTATAATTTTGCTCAATAAGGGCGCGGTTCGGCTGATTTTCCTGCGTTTTCTTGTGAAGTCGCGTCCATTGTAGTACGCCTTTGTTCACCTGAGGCGAAAAGCAAAAGGGGGATCAAAAGGGGGATCAAATTGACGAGGGCATTGAACAAGCTTTCAGCGCTTGCCGTAAAGAATGCCGGTCCCGGTAAGCTATCCGATGGCGGCGGTCTCTGGCTGTACAAACGAGACGAGGGGCCGGGCCAGTGGGTTCTCCGTTATACGATGCATAGTCGACGCCGGGAAATGGGGCTGGGCTCCGTTCAGGACGTATCTTTGAAGGACGCCCGAGAGGCCGCAGACAAATGGCGTTCTGCCGTTGCCAAAGGCCTCGATCCGATCAACGAACGCGAGCGAGAACGCCGGCAGGCTGAAAAGCGTCTTCACTTGCTGAAGGATGTCGCCAAGGATGCCTTCGAGAGCCGTAAGGCTGAACTCAAGAACGATGGGAAATCCGGTCGCTGGTTCAGTCCGCTGGAAATTCACATTCTGCCGAAACTCGGAAAGAAGCCCGTCGGAGAGATCGATCAGATCGATATTCGCGATACTTTGTTGCCGATTTGGCATCCGAAGGCCGAGACGGCACGAAAGGCTCTGAACCGCCTTGCCATCTGCTTGCGTCATGCAGCCGCTTTGGGACATGAGGTGGATTTGCAGGCGACCGAGAAGGCGAGGGCGCTACTTGGGCAGCAGAGACATAAGGCGGAGAACATCCCGGCGCTTCGTTGGGCAGACGTTCCGGCTTTCTATGCTTCCCTCTCCGACGGCACGACGACGCACCTAGCCTTGCGACTTTTGATCCTGACGGGAGTTCGCTCGGCGCCTCTGCGTTTTCTCCGGCTCGAGCAAATCGAGGGCGATGTCTGGACCATCCCCGGTGAAAAGCAGAAGGGGCGCAAAGACAAAACACCTGATTTTCGCGTTCCGCTCGTACCGGAAGCGCTATCGCTCATCGAGCAGGCCAAGCCCCTCGCTCGCGACGGCTATCTTTTTCCAAGCATCAGGAAAGGCGTAATTTCGGATGCAACCATGGCGCGGTTGATGGAGCGCCGCGAGATGGTGGCTCGCCCGCACGGCTTTCGTTCAAGCCTGCGTGACTGGATCGCCGAGACGACGAATACGCCCTATGAGGTTGCGGAGGCAGCGTTGGGGCATACCGTGGGCGGCAAGGTGGAACGCGCATACCGGCGCACCGACTATCTTGAGCAGCGGCGAAGCCTTTTGGAGCTATGGGCAGCTCACGTAACTAAGCTGCGCCAAGGATCGGTGGTGGTTCCTTGATTCATCAAGATGGGATGTCGTCGGGACGGTTGCCATGGTACGAGGCCGTCGAACAATGTAACGAGATACCCCGATGCTTCCCTGGATCCAACTTGATCGCGCGACCATTCCCGGCGAGGCCGGTGATCTCCGCCTGAAACAGCGCGGTAGCGAATTCTCCATCATGCTCGGCTCGACAGAGCTCATGAACAGCCGGCTGAGCGGCTCGGAAGAGGCGTTGGCGACCTTGAGCTGCGAGCGCATCGTTGGCCGGAAGAACCCCAGCGTGCTTATTGGTGGCCTTGGCATGGGATTTACGTTGCGGGCCGCTTTGACTGCGCTGCCACAGGATGCCCAAGTCGTTGTCGCCGAGCTCGTCCCGGCTGTGGTCCAATGGGGTCGTGGACCTTTGGCGGAACTCCATAACGGCACACTCGACGATCCACGTGTCGATATTCATCTCGGTGACGTCGGCGCCCTCGTCCGATCGAAGACGGCCACGTATGATGCGATCCTGCTTGATGTCGACAACGGCCCCGATGGGCTGACGCGCGCTTCCAACGACGGTCTATATAGCCATGACGGTCTTAGGGCCGCCAACTCTGCACTGCGTCCAAACGGTGTGCTGGCAGTCTGGTCTTCCGCGCCGGATCGGGCGTTCACACGTCGATTGCGCGAGGTCGGGTTTGCCACGGACGAGGTGAGCGTGCGCGCCAGCAACAGGAACAGTGGCGCGCGCCATGTCTTGTGGATGGCGACGAGGCGTTGACGGCAGTTCCGTGACATCGTGGCGAGGAAGACGATTTAAGAAATCCACAAGCGGCCATTTTCCTATCGCCGCGCGACCGCAGCCAAACTTGTATCGTTGAAAATCGATCGCGGTGTGCTGGTGCATTCTCAGGCGTAGGGCCGAGATGGCAGGACCGCATCAACGATAGCTCGCGGACCGCTGTGAAACAGTCGCTCTGATTTTCCTACATGGTTTGATGATTGCAGATGGTTTCGGCGGCATTGGCTAGAGTCCGATTGTAGGCTTCGGATTCCACTCGAAAAGCTATTGTTCGTTAAGGACACGACCGACGGCAATGGGGCCGTTAGCTGACGGTCTGCTTTTCAGGGCGAAATCAGAAAGCAGACTTGCATTTGCGTTCGAGACAGAAAGTAGGTTCGAATCTCGCGAGGGATATAGCTGCGGTATATTCAATGTCGGGACAAAAGGTCGTCGGGACAAAAGGTCGAGGGAACGGGGCCTGACTCATTTCTCCTCTAAGGGCCTTTGGGAAGGTTCAATCCGCCCCATTCGCTGCATTATGGGAACCGGCCCAAGATGCGCGTCCGGCGCCACGGAAAAAGAAGCGCCATTGTCCGCGAGCGCCGTTAGCCGTGGAAGGTCAGAAACTCTTTTCCAACCTGACGCATACAAGGGTCATCGCTACCTACTCGCTCTCGCGTTCAAGCCGTGCGTCGAGGAGGCGATGCGGGGACCAAAACGCGTTTCGAATTCATCCCAGAGCTCGTCGTAGAGCGCGTCCAGTTGGCCCACCAGTTGTTTGGTCGACACGTTGAACTCGCGCTGCACGCCCACGAGTCCTTCCCTGAAGGAGCGGTTGACGTTGATGCGGCGTCCATTTCGGTCCCTCCCCATCATGCCCTGCCCCCTCTCGAACATCGCTGCGAGCTTGAATGTCTGATCATCGAGGGTGAAGGCGCGCTCCCAGCCCTGATGTATACGAGCGTTACGCTCGTTTCTCAGTTTCGACTGCTCGTCAAGCATCAGACCGAGATGATTGATGACAGCCGTAGGGACGCCTGCCTGCTTGAGCTTCTTCATTTTGCAATCGGGCGGTGGAAGGCCAGTCTCGAAAACGGCGTTCACAAGCTGCAACGAGCAATCCACGACCGATATAAACCGGGTCAGAAATACGTCGGCGGCGGCAGTGAGCCACTCGTAGAGCGTGATCGGTAAGCTTTCGGCCTTTGGAAACGGATCCGGCCAAAGCATGTCCCCTACGAGGTTAAGCGATTCAACCCGGCGAACGAGCAGATGGACATATTCATTTATGTCGTAAGCGTATTTGCAGTCCGGATGCTTGGAGAGCTCAGCGTAACTCTCGAAATGATACGCGACGATGCTCAGGTCGTATACGCGACCAACGAAGCCATGGTTGTCCGACGGCAGGACATATCGCTTCAAGAACCTCGTCCTCGGCGTCTTCTTGGCTTCCAAGTCGCTTTTGTCCGCTTCGTCGTGCTTTTCCAGTTTTGTTACGATTTTAATTTTCCCAAGGATTATTCGCCATTCTCGATAAGGCCGTGTAGTCGCTGGACGAAATATGAATTGACGCGTTCAATGGCGTCCATGACGGGGAAGTTGAAGTGCGTGTCGAGGTCCTTCCCCGCGATTGCCAAGGGTGCTTGTATCGAGAGCAGGCCGTAATAGAAGACTATGTGCGCGTGGCTGGATGCGGGAGCCAAGCCGCGGACCCGGCCGTAGTCGGTCAGAAGCATGTCCGTTCGGACAAGATCTTCCTGGATCATGCGCCGCTTTCCGCCATCGTAGGACCCGTTGCCCCGCTTGACATTGTACGAGCGTAGCGACTCGTCCTCTTCATCATAGACAATGATGTCGACGCGTATGGACCTCTCCCGGTCTCCGTAGGGAAGATCCGTCACAAGGAGAGGTTCGATGCGTTCGCTGACGCGCGCGCGGTTGAGCGACTCATGCGATAGCTTGAAATCATCTTCCGTCCAGACGCGTAGACGCGCGCATTCCTTGAGACGCTCAAGAAGCGCCATCTCCAAAATGGCCCCATGCCGCTTGTAGGCGGAGCTTATGATCGAGGTCGCGCGCGAGTATTTGCGGCCGGCGATTGGGTCCTCTCGGAAGCTTGCGCTTCCGAGCTTTTCGATCGTATCGTCGACAAAGGGGCGGAGGCGTTCAAGATAACCATCCGATTCGGATATCGCAGATGCAGCGGCTATGTGTGACGCCATGGTTGTTCCTTCGAAGTCGCATTATCTACTAGTATATGCAAGGATTTGTCACTACTTTTACAAGTAAAGCCTTAATAAATTAGAGATATCGAATATAGTTGCTGGTGAGGACGAGACTGCATGGCTGGAAGTGAATTCAATCTCGAACCGAGCCCACGGGTCTTGCCCATGTTGGGCGAGATCAATCTCGATCAGTGGCGCTGCATCGCGGAGCTGATCGACAACTCAGTTGATGGCTTTCTCAAGCAAAGTCGCGAGGACGCGCCGTTCGCGAATGCCCGGGTGGATGTGATCCTGCCCGCAGCCGACAAGGACGGCGCGACGGTACGTATCCAGGACAATGGAACGGGAATGACGGTCGAGGTCCTGGAGCAAGCTGTGCGGGCGGGTTGGTCTGGGAACAATCCGATCGACAGCCTTGGCTTGTTCGGCATGGGATTCAATATCGCCACGGCTCGTCTCGGCTCGGTAACGGAAGTCTGGACGACGAGAAAGGGCGACCTTGAATGGCACGGCCTTACGATCGACTTTGATGAACTAAGGCGCCAGCGTCATTTTCGCACGCCAAAGTTGACACGTCCCAAGGCCGATCCGGAACAGCATGGCACCGAGGTCACGATCAAGAGGTTGAAGCCCGAGCAGCGCAAATGGCTGGTTAAGAACGCAAACCAAACGACCCTGAGAAAGCGTCTCGCCCAAGCGTACTCTGCCATGCTTCGCACGAATGGCGTTCCCATCAACTTCGAGCTTTACATCAATAACAAGCGCCTAGAGGCTCGTCGTCATTGTGTCTGGAACGAGGATCGGGTCGTGCCGGGCGTTGGGGGAGCCACGACGAGCGCGATGATCCCCATCAACCATACGCTGCCAACGCGCTTTTACTGCACGAATTGCCTGACCTGGGTTCCCGAGGCCACGGAATCCGAACCCTGCCCACTCTGCTCCGCCGAGAGTTCCGTCGTTAAGCGGCAGCGGCGCATCAAGGGATGGCTTGGTATCCAGCGTTATCTGGATCAGTCGGAGTTCGGCATTGACTTCATCAGGAACGGCCGGAAGATCGAGATCTCCAACAAGGACTTGTTCTCCTGGAACGATGATGGGGAGAGCGAGGAGCGCGAATATCCGATCGACGATCCCCGAAACCGCGGTCGTATCGTAGGTGAGATTCATATCGACCATTGCCGCGTCAGCTATTCGAAGGACCGTTTCGACCGCGCGGATCCTACGTGGAACGAAATGGTGCAGCTCCTCCGGGGCGAGGGCCCCTTGCGACCCGAGAAAGCCAAAGAACTTGCGTTTCCTCCAAACGAATCACCATTGTTCGCCTTGTTCAAGGCTTTCCGTCGCACGAGTCCCCATTCGAAGACGGCTGGCGCATACGCGCGTATTCTCATAGCCAAGGACAACAACCTCGCCATGGAAATGGCGAGTTATTTCCATGACGGTCATCCGGAGTATCAGGACGACACCAAATGGTGGGAGTTGGTGGAAGCCGCCGATCGCGAATTGCTATACGGCCAAGCAGGCCAGCCCGGAGCCACGGGTCAACCAGCCGGACAGCCCACGGCTTCGCCAGGAGGAGATGGAGGACTGCCCCCCGGCATCATCGACAACCCGGCGCCAGGCGGACAGCCCGCCCCACAAACGCCGCTTCCGGCCGCTCCTGCTCCCGCGCCCGCCGCGCCGGTACGTCGCGAAGTCGCGAGCCTGACGAGGAAGTACCATCATCAGTCTTCGGGGTTGATGTGGAACGTCGTGGCCTATGAGGTCGCTTCGAGCGACCCGGACTTGCCGGCTGGCGTTCCATGGGCGATCGTGCTCGGGGACATCCCCACCAAGACGTACCATTACCTGTACAACCCACTGCATCCAATTTTTCAATCGATCACGATGACGCCTCGCGACGGGATGTTGGCACATCTTGCCTACATGACGGCCGATCAAACGCGCAGCTCCAAGCACACCCCGGATATCGCGTCCATACTGAGCGAATTCCGGTCCGCCTACGGGGATGAGAACGCCCTCGACTTCAAGGCCCTTCCAGCCGATGCCTCGGCAATCTTGGTGGATGTCGCGAGAGCATTGGTGAACGCCTGCCCGGAAGAAGAACGCGCGTCGCTCTTCAACGACCTGTCGGTGCAGGAGCAGACCACCGTGATGCGAGCTCTAGCGGGGAAAAAGATCAAACCCGCCGAGGCAACCATCGACGGCAGCTTCCTGCAGTCCGCCCCCTCCGACATCATCAAGACATTGGTGATCAGGCGCCCTGAGCTTTGCTTCGACGGCAAGATCTGGGACGAGCCGTACGGCGACCTCGACTATGGGGACACGGAAATCACGGAAGACGCGAGAAGGAGCGTGCTGTCCAAGTATGTGAGCCTGGTGAGCGATGCCATATGGCTTTCGAAACAGGACCTGAGCGACTTGGGATCCGCGTCCAAGGATGAGATCATTCGCGCGGTCATGTCCCTGCAACTCCTTAGACCCGATGTCGAGCCCACTTCATGATCCCCTTTCTCGACGATCGCCGCCTTCTTCGTGGCCCCTGGCAGGCATTTGAAAGGGATGTCGCGCGGATGCTCATCCATGCGGGCTTCGATGATGTGCGTGTTGTTGGCGGCAGCGGAGACAAGGGCGCCGATATCGTCGGGGTCAAGAACGGGGAAATCTGGGTTGTTCAGTGCAAACACACGACCACGGCGCCCGCCACGAAGTACGCGGTGCAGGAGGTCGTTGATGCTGGCACTTTTTACGGCGCGAACCGGATGGTCGTCGCGACCTCCAGGGCGATAGGCGGAGGACTACAGGCTGAAATAGATCGTTTTCGCCGCATTGGGATCAACGTCGAGCTCCTCGATCCGGCAAACTTGGCACTGATGGCGGCGCGTATCCCTGAATACGCGAAGTCGCGTCGGGAACTCAGGCCCTATCAACAGGACGCGGCCGCCCGCTTCCGCGAAGGCCTCACCGATACCGGTCGAGCGCAGGCTGTCCTGGCCACTGGAATGGGCAAGACGGTGGTGATGGCCGAGGTAGTCAGCGACCTTTACCGGGACGGGTTAATCCGTGACAATCGCGTCCTGGTGCTGGCCGACAAGCGCGAACTAGTTCGCCAGCTTCAGTTCGGGTTCTGGTATCAGTTGCCCAAGTGGATACCGACGCATCTGCTTTCCGGAGACGAGATGCCTTCCTTTTATGACGGCATAACATTCGCGACGGTGCAGAGTGTCATTGGGCGGGTTGACGAACTTCCCAGCTTCGGTTTGGTCCTCGTCGACGAGGCTCATCATATCGGCTCGACGACATTCAGGCGAGCAATAGAAGCGCTTGAGCCGCCAATGGTGGGTGGGGTCACGGCGACGCCGTGGCGCGGCGACGGGTTCGATATCGATGAAATCCTCGGCAAGCCGCTCGTCAGGCTCGGCATTTCCGATGGCCTCAAGAACAGATATCTCAGCGAGGTCGACTATCGCCTCCTGGCTGACAACATCGATTGGAAATTCGTTCAAGAAAGGTCCGTCCACAACTACTCGCTCAGCCAGCTCAACAAGAAGCTGATCATGCCGACGCGGGACGAGGAAGCGGCGCGACAGATTACCGAGGTCTTTAAAGACGAGAACCGCCGTGGAGGCATCATATTCTCACCCACCGTCGATCACGCCGAAAGCTTCGCGGGCTCGCTGCGGAGCTTCAGTCTTAGAGCCGAGGCCATCTCCTCCAGGCAGGACGCGCGGGAGCGCGACAGGCTGATGGCAATGTTTAGGCGCGGCGACATCGATTTGCTGACCAGCGTGGACCTTTTCAACGAGGGAGTGGACGTGCCGGACGTCGACCTGATCGTGTTCATGCGCGCGACACATAGCCGGCGGATTTTCGTTCAGCAACTCGGGCGCGGTCTCCGAATCAGCCCTGGAAAGGACAAGGTCATAGTATTGGACTTCGTGACCGACCTCCGTCGCATAGCGGAAGTGGTCGAGCTTGAGAAGGCGTCCTCCGGACCGCTGGAACGTTTGCCCCTTGGCCACCATTTGATCAACTTCAGGGATGCATCCGCTGGCAGCTTCATGTTCGAATGGCTGAAGGACCAAGCGGATCTCATGCTGCGCGAGGGGGACGCCCAGCTTGAACTGCCGAAGTTCGATTTTCCCATCACGCCGCAACCCGGAGGCGTCGCATGAGCGTTCCGGACGCGGTAAGGCGGGAGATCAAGGAAATGCTTTGGTCCGAGGCCGACCGGCTGAATTGGCCCTCGCTCTCGGCCTCCGATAAGTCTCGTTATTACGGCATTTGGACCGAGACGGGGGATGTCGGGGGGCGACTGAGCCAGTACATGGACCCTCGACAGGTCCGCGTCTACATCAAGGACACGCTCCTGAAGCCATACACCCGGGAGGCGTCGGCTAGTCACGACTTGGCCTTTCGTGTCTTGGGCATTGGAGCGGAAGTACGGCCTGTCGTCAGCTACATCAAGCCGCACGGAAGGTTGCTCGATGACGATCGTCATGTCGCCTGGAGCAAGGCAAGCGAGTGGAAGGCGACGCTGATGGCTCTCCATGAGCGAGCATTTCAACGCGGCATCCCCTACGGTGCGGTCCTCACGCATGCCGGATCCAAGTTTTCACTAGAGGATGACCGACGCGTTGTGGAAGCGGCTGCCTCGAAGCTAGGCATTGAAAGGGTTGTTTGGCTCGGCTGACACGAGGTCAAACCTCATCCGCGGCTTGCTGGGCCTCAGCTTCTTCGGCGGCCTGCTGCTCTTCAATCACCTTGGGGAGCTTTTCGAGCGCCTTGCCGGATAGGTAGTCGGAGACCCGGCGTCGCAGGAACTCTTCGGTCAAGGGGCTCTCAGCCAGTTTCGCCGCGAAGGCGCGGCCAGGATGCAGGACATCCCACGGCGAGCGGTACTGCGTCGCGCGTCGCTTCCCGGGATCCCTGTTTCCGAAGCCGTCGATCGCTCTGTTCCAAAGCGGCTTGAAGGTCTCGATCAGTATGTTCTCGCCGAGCGGAATCCAGATATCATCCACGACCAAGAACCTAACGAGAAAATCCTCGATGCGCAGGTTGCTCGCGTGCTCGATGGAGGTGGCGTGCTGAGCAAGTCGATCAGCCAGGGAACGGCCCTTGGATGCGTCCGAGCTCAGCCCGCCCTTGCGTCCTCCCTTTGGTATGGCCTTCCCGATATAAATCGGCCGCGAGAACACGTCGTTCAAGTTCCCCGTCCTGATCGGCGCGTAGGCGGGAAAATCTCCAACGTAATAAATTACGTATATGCCCGCGCCCTTCACGTCGCCGGCGGCGGACAGCGGCATCGGCGACCGTCCCAGCAGCTCGAACTCAATGCTCTTGGCGAGGTTCGCCTTGTCGAGGGGATTATAAGGGCTTTCGCTCACGCGGCTTTCTTGGGCAGATGACTCGCAACGCCTTCGCCCACGATGCGGGCTAGCTCGACGGGCACGGCGTTTCCAAGCTGCCGCATCGTCTCCGTCCATGACCCATGGAAAAGAAAGTCATCAGGAAAAGTTTGCAGGCGCGCGCTCTCGCGGACGGTGAAGTAGCGAACCGATCCGTTCGGGCGAAGAAGCATGTTCTCGCCACCGGGAACGCCGTGCACACCAGCCTTCAGCGTTTTCGCCGGTTCGTCGAGGGCACTGCCTGTATGGCCGTGGTATGAACGCGCGCCGGGTTGGAAACGATGATTCAGAAGCTTCTCGCTCGCGACCGGGTCGAACTCTGGATCAGGCAAACCCAAAAGCGCGTCGCGGGTAGTGCGCCAAGGCGTGAGGTTGGTATCATTTTCCGATGGCACGCTTGTGCTAGCGACGGGGCGATCCTTCCGGGCCACGCGATGTCGATCCCAATAATCTCCGTGGGCCTGATCCCAAAGCATGGCCTCGCGGGAATGAGTTCGCAGGGGGAAATGCCAGCTCACGCCTAGATCCTCCCGGAACCCGACAAAGAACACGCGCTCCCGCTTCTGCGGCACGCCATAATTCGCGGCGTTCAGAACCTGGGCGACCACCCTGTAGTTCAAGCCGCTCCTGCTACCGCTGGTGTGATGTTGTTCCAGGCGCGCGAGATGGTCCTCCCACTCCTCGTCGCGGCGGGCCTTGATGTCAGGGTGTTCCAACTGAAGCTTGATGTATTCGAAATAGTTGCGAAAACTCGCCCGTGTCAGGCCCTTGACGTTCTCGAAGATGAAGGCTTGCGGGCTGGTCTCGCGCACGGCGCGAATGGCTTGGGGAAACATGTCCCGAGCATCATCATAGGCGCCATGCTTGCCGCCCATCGAAAACGGCTGGCACGGCGGGCCGCCTGAAACGAGACGGATCTTGCCCTCGTATGGCTTGAAATCGACCTTGCGGACGTCGCCCTGGGTGACATTCCAATTGTCGACCGCCGCGATCCCGCGCTTCTTGTTCTCGCGGATGGTGTCGCAGCAATAGGAATTCCACTCGATCACGTTCACGGGCCGGAAGCCCGCGTCGTGCAATCCAATCCCTAGCCCGCCGGCGCCCGCGAAGAGTTCAATCGATTTCATCATTGAAGAATGCCTGTATTTTACTTTCGAGCAAAGCCTGATCTTTTGTCTCGCATTCCCATATTACCAACACGTCCCAGCCATCGGCCTTGAGCGCCTGTTCGTTCCTGCGATCCCGCGACGCGTTGCTTTCCAGCTTTGGAACCCAAAATTCCTGGCGTGATTTCGGCAGGCGGGCCAGCTTGCAAGTCGAATCGGGATGACGATGCCAAAAGCATCCATGCACGAAAATCACCTTGCGTCGCACGGAAAATACGAGGTCGGGAGAACCCGGCAGTTCGCGACGGTGAAGTCGGTAGCGATAGCCCATGGAATGAACGAGGCGACGAACGACCATTTCGGGCTTCGTGTCCTTCCCTCGGATGAGGGACATGCGCTTCGACCGCGCGGATGTGCAAAGCGTGTCAACCATTCCATGCGACTTCAACATTATCTCCCCAAGACAAGTAACCGAGATCCGGCCTATCGTCCCGCGAAATCGAGCCCGCTGCCCTGGATGCTGTCACGGGCGGGTCGATGGGTCCCTAGCCTCGGTCAAGGCTACTCGGACACGCTCGTCGGGGTGGTTTTCCAACTCTTGGAATACCGCATTGAGGGCCTCGGTCGCCTCCAGCAGGACCTTGCGGGACGGGATCTCTATTCCATGCACGAGGTTGTTTCGCAAGCGACGGACACCCGAGATCGTATCCACCGCAGGGGCGGAAAGGTCCAGGGAACGCGCGCCAACTAGTGGATCAATGTACCCGCGCTTGGTGGGAAGAAGGTCCGCACCAAGGATTTTGAACGTTCTTTCGAGCGTGATCCACGCCGAAAGGAAATCGCCGACCTTGTCGGCCCGTGACGCGGCTTGGAGCGATGGCTGTGGATAGATTTCCGGAGCCGTCAGGGTGGACTGCAAGGGTCCGTAATATGAATACAACTCGGGGTGCATCCCAAGGATGACATCCGCGATCTGATCGGACAGCGCAGGGCCGTTGGCGGCCGCCGCAGCGTCCGGAAGAAGGGTGCGCAATCTGTCGGAGCTATTGAGGTCCGCCTTCCTGAGGAGCTCGTAGAGAATATCGACTCGCCCAACCGCAGGTTCCCGGCCGCCTGGCACGCTTCCCCGCATCCACTTGTGGAGGAAGGCGGCGAGTTCGTAGTGATTGTCGAATTTCGCGTCATGCGCCCCACTCAGTCGCCGCTCAACTGCCTTTTGAAGCCGTTCAAGCGCGATTTCACCGGCGATCACCATGCCGTTCAGCTCATCAAGGATGGCATGCTCCTCCTCGGAAGGCATGCCGCTTTCGGGCTTGTAGACGAGATCATGTTCGACCTCCGCCCAGGAGTGCATCAGGACGGAGCCGACTTGGATCTCGATCGCCGCTGCGGCGTAAGATTTCTCGCCGTCCTCAAGCGCCGTCTCGAGCATGAGTACCCGGTAGTGATCGGCGTGATATCCGTCAAACCGCTTGGAGTCCTTGCGAACTTTCGTTTTCTCGGGAAAGTTTTTCACCTTGAGGACGTCGAAATGTTCGCCCAGTATGGCTTTTACCTTATCACGGTCCGCTGGAAAATAGAGGGCGATGCGAACGCCGGCGAGATCCGGGATGTCGGTCCTGATCTCATCGTTGTTTTGATAGTCTTTCTCTTTGTTCCGTTGCTGCAACTTGGCCTGCAGCTTATTGGGGCGCTTCGCCCGATGGCTGACGATGGCCCGCACGCCTTGGGTCGCCAGCAACTGTTCGCAACGTCGGCTGCAAAGGGATGCCGCCGATTGATAGTAGTCATACTCGCGCGCGTAAGCGTTTATGAAATCGGAAACAACTTTTGACAATCGACTATCCCCCCCCCCGCACCGACCCTAGCGAGCTAAGCTCAATAAATTCAAGAATAATATTCCGATGCTCAGGCCTTTACCCATGATGGCCTTACTGTTCGATTCTATCCTACGCACTAGAGGATGTGAGACGGCTACGGCATTGGCAATATGCTTATCAGGCAACATCTCTTTTCCTCAATGTCATCCAAGCCTATGAGAGTATCCGCGCGGTCATCGATCAGGTCGAGGTGGACAGCCCGGAGATCTGAATTTTCGGAAACGACGCTTGAGCGGATGGTAGTGGGCGGCGGCGCGATCCCCGCGACAGTGCCCAGTTTTGTTCGGAAGTGGCGCGCCCGGCAAGATTAGAACAATCTGATGGCGGTGAGCCAATTGGAGTGAGATTCGTCCGCTTTTAGAAAGCGTTGATTAGAGGTTGAACGTCGGGCTTGAGGGCGCAGAATGCCCGTTCCAACAGCGCTAGGCGGTGCGCCCTGTTGCCATACTCTGGCGGGCGCTCCATGGTTGCCTGAGAACTGGAGATTGACGGTTGAGTCATCGCTTAACGACAGCCATTCGGATATCCGACGCCGCCAAGGCGATACTCCGAAAGACTCGAAGCTTCCCCGATGAGGCCTCTACCAATCATGACGTCATCCTCCGTATGAAGGAGACGGGGGTTGAACCCATGCTCCTTGCTCTCGCGATGGAGCTGGCACTGAAGGCGTGGTTTGTCTTCGATTTCGATGACCCTAAACACTCCAAGTCACATGACCTCTCCAAGCTGTTCGGCCAGCTCAAATCGGAAAGTCAGGAAAAACTGGATCAGGAGTTCAAAAGGTCGGTCGCACCGTATCATCGCAACATCTTCTATGTCGATTACAGCATTAAACATGTGCTTTTTCAGCATAAGGACGCCTTTGTAGACTGGCGCTACTTGCACGAGCCCAAGTCGACGATGTTCGAACATGGTGCTTTCGAGGCGACGCTGGAAATGGTTCTCAGTGAGTTTGACAAAAGGTACTACACCGTACCAGTGGCCCCGCTTTAGCCGTTCTAACCGTCCTTGCCCGATGCGCCCTGTCAGGCAGCGCTTGATGCGCGTACGTATGGCTTAGGCGCGTCGCCAATAGTGGCGGCTTTAAGGAACCTTTTTCTCCACTCGAAATGACTGAAATGGGGGCGCAAAGCGGTCAATGTTCACCTAGTACGCTGTAACGCGAAGGTATACCCTTGCGTGACGGTTCCGACGTTACGCTCGCCGCCGTCACATCTGGGTTGACGTCGGCTATTTGTGACAGGGTAGCCTCGGGCCTAAAGGTCGAGGTTACACAAATGGCACGAATTGGCTACGCGCGCGTCAGCACAGGCGATCAGGCTTTGGAAGGGCAGCTTGACCGGCTTCGGGCCGAGGGCTGCGAAATCATTCGCTCAGAAAAAATGTCGGGCGCAAGCCGCGAAGGTCGTAATGAACTCTCGACAGTTCTAGAATTTCTGCGCCTTGGTGACGAGCTGGTCGTGACCCGGCTAGATCGGCTTGGACGCGATACGCGCGACGTTCTGAACATCGTGCACGAGTGTCAGGAGCGAGGCGCATTCGTGACGGTGCTCGATCCTCACGTGTCCACCCGAGGGGAGATGGGGCACGTCATTCTGACGGTCCTTGGCATGGTCGCGCAGATGGAGCGTCGTTTCATAAAGGAGCGGCAAAAGGAGGGGATTGAACGAGCGAAATCCGCGGGCGTCTACAAAGGTGGTCGTCAGCGTATCGACCGGGCATTAGTTGAGGAGCTCGATCGTGAAGGCCTGTCCGTCGTCAAATGAACTGAGACTTTTCGGGCTTTGGAAGAGCGGAGTTTCCGGCTCGGTTTGCGGGTTGATTTAAGCCGCTTTGGCGTGATGGTTCAAGCGGCGCTGTCTGATGGTG
>NZ_JACBFT010000027.1:0-47322 GCF_021401195.1 Shinella sp. NM-101
CATCAGACAGCGCCGCTTGAACCATCACGCCAAAGCGGCTTAAATCAACCCGCAAACCGAGCCGGAAACTCCGCTCTTCCAAAGCCCGAAAAGTCTCAGTTCATTTGACGACGGACAGGCCCTGCGAGACGACAAGGGCCGCCGGCTTCAGGACACCGAATGGCACCGGATCACCTGCTTCAACGGCCTCGGCAAGACGGTCCAGCAGTATTGCGACACGGGCATGAAGGTTCTGGTTCGCGGTCGTATCCACTACACGAAGTGGAAGGACCAGCAGGGCAACGACCGCTACGGATGCGAAATCATCGCCGAGACGGTCGATTTCCTGAGCCGGGCCAGGCAGACCCAGAGCGAGAACGGCGACCGCTTCGAGGACGACGACATCCCGTTCTGAGCCAGGACCTCAGCCCCCGGCGGCTTCGGCCGCCGGGGGATTTTTCATGTCTGCGCGTTGCCTCCTTCCCATCCGACAGCATCCGCCGGCCGCACGCTTTGCGCATTAGTCCCGCCCGCGAGAGGGCCGGTCGTCGCAGGCGTTCGGATCGCGTCGCCCCAGAAGCAGGCAGCGGAGAGCGACAGGCGGCCTCTGCGGGAATGCCGTGACACTTTCGCAGAGGAGAGAGGCGAAGGCATAGGCGTCCGCAAGGTCGATCGGCTGTCAGACGGGGATGCCGACCCCGCTCTCAGGGCACAATTCCTTGGTTCCAATCCGGGCCTTCCACGATCAACCCGTAAAGGGTCGGCTACGCGAGCGTGCCGCCGCGTCGGGCTTTACCCGGCGCGGTGATCGCGGCCCTGACCGGAACGCATCGGGTGCCTGTCGAGCGGGGATCGTCCCCGCTCCGGAACAGGAGCCGATCATGTCCCTCACAGACGCCCACGCCTTCGCCTTCAGCCTTGCCGCGACCCTCATGGTCACAATCGTCATCTTCCGCGCCGGAGACGGAAGCCTCTCGGTCCTGCCCGCCGCCGATTATGACGGCAGCGACGCTGACCTTGTCGGCGAGATCGATCCGTTCGCCCCGTGAGGGGCGAAGCCGGCGCCTCCCCTTCGGAGACGCAGCCATGTTCATCGTCGTTACGCTGATCGCGCTCGCCGCGATCACCTTTCTCTGCTGGCTCCTGTTCACTCTCGCCAGCTATGTCCTGCCCTTCTATGTCGGGCTGACTATGACGGTCTGGGCATTCCACGGCGGGTCCGGTGTCATCGCCAGTCTCCTTGCCGGTATCCTCGCCGCCGGGCTGACGCTCGGGGTGGGGCAACTTCTTCTCGTTCTGCTGCCATGGGCCTGGGCTCGTCTGTCTGTCGCGGCGCTGTTGGTCGCGCCCGCCATCGTCGCCGGCTACTACGCCAGCCACGGCGTCGCAAAACACCTGATCCCTTCTGAGTTCTGGCAGATCGTGCTTTCGATCATGGGAGCGGTGGCAGTCGGTTTTGCTTCTTGGCTGCGCATCATCGCGAGCGCAGGGGCCGCCTTCGACAAGAGGTGAGGCAACCGAATCAGCGAGATGTCAGGATGCGCAACGGTGTGATAACTCTCGCTGTTTTGGCTGGAATTTTTGCGGAAGAACGACTATTATAGTCGTAGTTCTGGAATAACGTGCGCAGTGATGGGAGGTGGTCATGCATGATCACCGCCCGACAATCACGGGCTGCCCGCGCGTTGCTTGGATGGACACAGGAGACGCTCGCTGAGCAGGCTCGCATATCGCTGACCGCCATGAAGCGCCTCGAATCCGAGAACGGACTTGAGGTGTACGAGTCGACGCGCGATCTAGTTCGGCGGGCACTTCAGGCCAATGGGATCGTGCTTCTGAACACCGATCACGGCGAAGGCGTGCTGATCGTCAACAAGACGCGGTGAGCTGCTCCGGTTTGTGTGGTACGGGCAGTTGCTCCGCAGGGTGATGCACCATCGGTATAGCCCGATCCAGGACGCGGATCGCACATTCGCTCGTCTCAGGCGAGGCGAGGAGGGCTTATGTCGGAAGACTTTCTGGACAATGTCCCCGAAGGGGAGACGATCACCGAGTACGATCGCAGTCACATGAAGCTCTACATGCGCCTGTTCGATTCCAGCGCCAATGGCGCGGATTGGCGTGAGGCGGTCGAACTATCGTTTGAAATCGATCCATCCCTTCAAACCGAGCGCGCGCGGCGCGTCTATGACAACCATCTCGCGCGAGCGCGCTGGATGGTTTCCATCGGCTATCGACTGCTTGTCGATGGGCAGCCTTCGCCGGCATGATAGCTGTGCCGCATATCCCGCTGCCACCGGAAGGACTATGCCGCCCATAAGTCGAGCGTGATCCTGATTCGCAACCCTGTTGACGTGTAACGGGGTGTGCGGGGGGAATACGCCCATGAAGCCTGATCTGTCTCAGTGGCAATCGAACGCCGCTTATAGTTACGTCGATCACTTGGATGTCGCAGACGTTGCCTGGGAGTGGCTGCGCCGAAACCGGGAATACCAGCAGGACTTCGCGCTTTATCTTCGGACAAAAAATGACGAGGAGCGTTCGGTACGAGCTTCGGGCATGACCGAACGCTGGGGGTTGCGATTTCCCCGCCCGTCCAAGCCTCACGGCCCTGATCCAGTCTGTATTCTGGACGCCCGCAGCCGACGTCGGCATCCTTCTCCTTGCGAAATCGCCCGACTATCATAGTTCGCGTGAGCCTTATCGAGTCGATCCGCGAGTCGTCGTCCAGGCCGAGGAGGGGCGGTTCGCCAAGGTCGAGGTCAAAGGCCAGGTCGTCACGGTGTTGTTCATGCCGGGCGCCGACCTCGATCATCCGCTCGCCGCGCAGATCCCACTCGATCGCCATACGCTCGATCGGCTCGGTGCGCTGACCCGCTTTTGGCTGGCGCTGCGAGGGCGGCCCGTTCCTCGTGACGGAAGGCTCACGGCCCAGCAATGGCGCCGCATGAAGCTGATGCTTCAAGTTTCCGATGGTCGGTCGGACGGCGCGTCCTATCGCGATATTGCCGTCGCGATCTTCGGACATGCGCGGGTGGCGGCCGAAGCCTGGAAGACTTCCGCGCTGCGCGACATGGTGATCGACCTTGCCGCCGATGGCACGGCCATGATCGAGGGCGGCTATCGAAACATCCTGCGTCATCGCCGTCGATCGTAGGCGCGCGCGCCTGACGGGAGGGGTGGGAAATTTAGCCCCCTTAACTTCCCCATCCCACCACGCTGCCTTGCTCCGACACCATCGCCTCCGTTCGCCGCCCGTTTCCGGCGGCCACCGGTCAACCACGGAGGTCCGATCATGCCCGCGCCGCTTACCCATCTCCCCCCGAATTTTCTCCGAACGCCCGATGCCGGCCGCTATCTCGGCCTGTCGGGGCGCACCCTCGAAAAGCACCGCACCTACGGAACCGGGCCTGCCTATCGCAAGCTCGGCGTCGTCGTCGTCTATGCCGTCGGCGATCTCGACGCTTGGGCGGCGCTCGGATCTGTCAACTCGACGTCCGATCCGCGCGGCAGGGTGCAACCCGCCAAGCCCCAGACCGGCCGTTCGTTGGTGAACCAGCCGCGCTATGGTCGCTGAGGAGCGCGCCGATGAAACGTCGCCGCCTCATCGCCCCCAGCGAGCGCGCGCAGCTCGTGCCGTTCGTCATCGCTACCGGCGACGCTTCTCCCCGCGATCAGCGTGATCTCATGGAGCGTCCCTTCTTCTCACTCGCCAAGACCAGCCGCACCACGCCGATCCTGTACGAGGCCGGCGACGTCCGCGTCGAGGTGTTCGCCTCCGCCGAACACGGCATGGCGACCATTTGGGACGCCGATGTCCTGATTTGGGCCGGCAGCCAGATCGTCGAGGCGGAGACCCTTGGCCTCAAGACCTCGCGCTTCATCCGCTTCACGCCCTATCAGCTTCTGACCGCCATCGGCCGCCAGACCGGCCAGCGTGACTACAAGCTGCTCAAGGGCGCTCTCGCCCGCCTGCAATCGACCTCGATCCGCACCACCATCCGCCAGGGCGAACACTGGCGACGCCACCAGTTCTCGTGGATCAACGAATGGGAGGAATGCGCCACCCGCGATGGTCGGGTCGAGGGCATGGAATGCGTGCTCCCCGACTGGTTCTATCGAGGCGTCATCGACCGGTCGCTGGTGCTGACCATCGACCCGGCCTATTTCCGTCTGACTGGCGGGATCGAGCGCTGGCTCTATCGTGTCGCCCGCAAGCATGCGGGCCGCCAGCGCCATGGCTGGCTGTTCGACTTCCCCCATCTCCATGAAAAATCCGGCAGCCTCGTCCGCTTCTCGGACTTCGCGCTACAGCTCCGCCGCATCGTCGCCCGCCAGCCGATCCCCGGCTACCGCCTCGTTATCGAACGCGAGAGGCGTCTGGAGATGCTGCGCATCGTCCCCGTCGATCCACCTGTGGACAAGGGTGTGGATGCAATCGGGACTTCGCACGCATCCACCATCGGGATTTCGCACGCAGGCCGCTCGGGACTTCGCACGCACAAACCGCAGCTAAGCCTTTGGCCGGAAGAGGCGATTTCTGCCGCTAATATAGAGTCTAATAGAGATTCTAATTTTTCTTCTGCCCTGCCGCTTGTGGAGAAACGGCCGAAAGGCCAGCGCCAGGGCGCGGCTTTCGACGCCGGTGGCGACCCCGCATCTTCCTCCTTCCGGCCGATACGCCTGCCATCGCGAGGTGCGCGATGATCGTGGCGCTGCTTAACCAGAAGGGCGGAGCGGGAAAGACCACGCTCGCATTGCACCTCGCCGGTGCATGGGCGCGGCGCGGAAAGCGCGTGACGCTGATCGACGCCGACCCGCAGGGCTCGGCGCTGGACTGGTCGGAGCAGCGCGCGCGCGAATGCCTGCCGCGCCTCTTCGGCGTCGTCGGCCTTGCCCGCGACACGCTCCATCGCGAGGCCCCCGACATGGCGCGCGGCCTCGATCATCTCGTGATCGACGGGCCGCCGCGCATCGCCGGGCTCATGCGATCGGCGCTGCTATCCGCTGACCTGGTGCTGCTCCCCGTCCAGCCGTCGCCGCTCGACGGTTGGGCCGCGGCGGAAATGCTTCCGCTCGTCGCCGAGGCGCGCATCTATCGGCCCGATCTCATGGCGCGCTTCGTGCTCAACCGATGCGCAGCGCGCACCGTGCTCGCCCGCGAGACCGCCGAAACCCTCGCGGATCACGACCCGCCGGTGCTGTCTGCAACTATCGGCCAGCGCATTGCCTTCGCGGTCGCCGCACAGACCGGCCGCCTTGTCGATGAACTCGACGTCGACGCTCCCGCAGCACGCGAGATCGCCGCCTTCGCGATGGAAGTCGACGGTCTCGGCATCGGGGGCGTCGTGCCATGACGCTTCTCTCCGAAAAGATCATGGCCGGCGACTGTCGCGCGGTCATGCCGCAACGCGCCCCCTTCGACATGATCATCGCCGATCCGCCCTATGGCGACACGTCCCTCGTATGGGATCGCCGCGTCGTCGGCTGGCTTCCGCTCGCCTGTCGCGCGCTCCGCCCATCGGGCTCGCTCTGGCTGTTCGGCTCGTTGCGGTCGTTCATGGCCGTTGCCGCCGAGCTTCGCGAAGCCGGCCTTCGCTACGCCCAGGAAATCGTCTGGGAAAAGCAGAACGGTAGCGGTTTTCATGCCGATCGCTTCAAGCGGGTGCATGAGCTGGCTGTCCAGTTCTACCGCGCCGATACGCCGTGGAGCGCGGTCTACAATGATGTCCAGACGACGCCGGACGCGACCGCGCGCACTGTGCGCCGCAAACGCCGCCCGCCGCATACCGGGCATATCGAGGCCGGCCACTACGTCAGCGACGATGGCGGACCGCGCCTCATGCGTTCCGTCGTCTACCTGCGCAACGCGCATGGTCGCGCCATCCACCCCACCGAAAAGCCAGCACCGCTGCTTGAAATCCTCATCCGCACGAGCTGCCCGCAAGGTGGATTGGTCGGCGACTGGTTCGCCGGTTCGGGCGCGGCCGGAGAAGCCTGCCGGCTGACCGGCCGCCGCTATCTCGGCTGCGAGATCGATCCTGTCATGGCGGACAAGGCGCGCGCGCGCATCGCCGCCGTGCTGCCCCTCGGTGGAGGAGCGGCGTCATGACTGTGTCCGTCCCTCGCCGCGCTTTCGTCTCGCGCCCCGCCAGTCCCGAACGCTGGATCAAGACGTCCGAGACACCCAAGCCTGAAGCCAAGGCTGACATCTTCACGGCCCGGCTCACCATCGACGTCACCCCCGGCTTGCGCGGCCGCATCAAGATCGCGGCCTTCGCGCGCGGTATCACCATGTCGGACCTGCTGCGCGATCTGCTCGCCCGTGAGTTTCCCGAACGTGCCGGAGGCGAGCCATGACCCGCCTTCCGCCATTGCTCGCACAGCCCGCCGATGCGCTCACCCGCGTCGAGCTGATCCATGTCGAGAAGCAAACCGAATACTGGATCAGGTTCGGCGAAGCTGCGCGGCAGGACACTCTCGATCGCCGCCGCCGGCATTTGTTCTTCGCCCCGGACCACGTCTTCGCCTTCGTCCGCTGGGCAGCGAACGCGCATGGCACGATCATCTCACGTATCGACATCGTGCGTCCGGTCGCCTCCGGCGAACCGTTCCAGACGCTGCCGTTCGTCCGCCCCGGCGGCGACATCCTCCTCAAGATCGAAGGCTGGCCGAAGGTCGAGAAGGTGCTTCGTCACATCGACGCCATCGAAGCCGAAGGCATCGATCCCTGCGCCGTCTCCCCGGACCATTGGCGGCATGTCGCCAACCGTCTTCGCGCCGGTGACGCGCCGAGCCGCTACACGCTCGCCCGACATCGTGCCTGGCTTCGGCGTCGGGAGATCGCGCCATGAGCCGCCGCGCTATCCTCGCCGCGATGACGGGCGCAATCGCGACCATCGTCGCCACCACCGTCTTTTCCGTTCCGGCCCGGCTCGTCTGGAACGCATCGGCCAGCGTGCCGATCGGTCTCTACACGCTCGATCCGTCCCGCGCGCCGGCGCTCGGCGACCTCGTCGCCGTGCTGCCGGACCAGTCGCTCGCCCAGTTCCTGGTGCGCCGCGGCTATATCGGCGCCGGCGTGCCGCTGATCAAGCATGTCGCGGCGCTTCCCGGTCAACGTGTCTGCCGCGACGGCCTCTCCGTCTCGGTCGATGGCGTGCCACTCGGCGACGCGCTTGAGCGCGATCGCTTCGGCCGCCCGCTGCCAGCCTGGCGCGGCTGCATCGCCATCGCCGCCGGCCAGATCTTCCTCATGAACCCTGCCGTTCGAGACAGCCTCGACGGCCGTTACTTCGGGCCGATCCCGGCGCGCTTCATCTTCGGAGTCGTGACCGCGCTGCTCACAGATGAAGCGGGCACCGGCCGCTTCATCTGGCGGGCGCAGACAGCGCCCCCGCCGCCCAACAGCCTTTCCATTTCCAGCAGCCAACCCTCCAAACAGAAGGAATACGCCCATGCGCATCGGTGAATTCACCCGCTCGAAAGCCGGCTTTGTCGGACGCCTGCGCACGCTCTCGATCGACGCTAAACTCGCCATCGTCCCTTCGGACAATGCCGGCGTCGAAAACGCACCCGACTATCGTATTCATATCGGCGCGGTTGACGGTCCCGAGGCCGGTGCTGGCTGGAAACGAACCGGCGAACGCGCGGGCGAATACGTCTCGATCGCGCTCGACGACCCGCTGCTCTTGCAGCCTATCCGCGCAAACCTTTTCCGCGACGACGACGGCGGAGCCGTCTGGTCGCTGCATTGGAGCCGCTCGCCGAAACGCGACGGGAAGGAGTGACGCCGTGCGCCGCGTCGTTCTCCTTCTCCTTTCCGGCCTCGTCCTGGCCGTTGCGCCACCGCTTGCGGCCCTTGCCGAAAGTGCGCCGCTCGCGCGGCCCTCGGCTCGCGATCCACATGCCGTGTTCATCGCCGAGGCGTCCAAGCGTTTTCGCATCCCGGAACACTGGATACGCGCCGTCCGACAGGCCGAAAGCGGCGGTGAGCCGCGCGCCGTGTCGTCGGCGGGGGCGATGGGGCTGATGCAGATCATGCCCGACACATGGACGGAACTGCGCATCCGTTATCGTCTCGGGCGTGATCCGTTCGATCCGCGCGACAACATCCTGGCGGGGGCTGCCTATCTCGCCGAGCTGCACGCGCGCTACGGCTCGCCCGGCTTTCTCGCCGCCTATAATGCCGGCCCTGGGCGCTACGAGGAATATCTCTCCGGCCGTCCCCTTCCGGCCGAGACGCGCGCCTATCTCGACGCGCTTGCGCCGCAGATCGGCGGTCGCGGTCTCGCACCCGTCACACCAAAAAAAAACGCCGCAAATGACGCCGGTTCGAAGGACTCGCACGCTGCGCCGCTCTTCATATCGATTCCGGCGGACAATATCCCCGACACTTCGGGCGCGTCCGCCGTGCGCGACCTTTCCGCCATTGCGCCGCGGTCGGACGGCCTCTTCGTCGCGCGTGCGCGCAACGGAGACCGGCCATGAGCGGCCGCGTTTCAGATCGTGGCGCGGCGGGCTCCGGCGTCGGATCGGCGGGATTGCGGGGGTCGGCGCGAGCATCGACCGGGTCATGGCAGGATAAAAGGCCGCACATTGCGCGGCGTTCGGTCGGTTGTTTTTGCTGGCATTTTTGGGGCTTCGAGCACATTGCGACCACTTTGGGCAATGTGCGCTGTCAGCCTATCCTCTTCAAATATTTCGATTTTCGGCACATTGCGGGGATTGGCCATGGCCGATGACCGCGAATTCCGCATCCGTCCGGGCCGTATCCGCTCATCGCACGCGCAGCGCGCCAAGCCCTTCATCGCCCAGGCGCTCGCCGCCGCGAAGAAGGCCGGCGCCGGCGTCTCGCGTTCCGGCAGGATCACACCCGGCAACCGCTCCCGCTTCGGCAAGGGCCAGCGAGCCGCCATCCAGGCGAACCGTTTCATCACCGCACGCACGCGCGGCGCCGTGGTCAAGGCGCGCGTCGTGCGCCATTCGCCCCGCAGCGCGCCGCTGACCGCGCATCTCAGTTATCTCCGACGCGAGGGTGTGACCCGTGACGGGGAGAAGGCGAAGTTGTTCGGACCCGAGGGCGAGAATGCCGATCCCAAAGCCTTTGCCGAGCGCTGCAAGGACGACCGGCACCATTTCCGATTCATCGTCTCGCCCGACGACGCACTCGAAATGGCCGACCTGCGTTCCTTCGCCGGCGATCTCGTCGAGCAGATGCAAATGGATCTCGGCACGAAACTCGACTGGGTCGCCGTCGATCATTGGAACACCGAGCATCCACATGTTCATCTGATCGTGCGCGGCGTCCGCGACGACGGCCAGGACCTCGTCATCTCACGCGACTATATCAAGGAGGGCATGCGCGACCGGGCGCGCGATCTCATCACCCAGGAACTTGGGCTTCGCACCGATCACGACATTCGCCGCACGCTTGAGCGCCAGATCGAGGCGGAGCGCTGGACCGATCTCGACCGCCAGCTCATGCGTGACGGAGGCAGAACCGGCATCATCGACCTCGCGCCCGTCGCGGGACAACAGCCTGACGAGTTTCATGCGCTCAAGGTCGGGCGCTTGCGCACGCTCGAAAGACTGGGCTTCGCCGGCCAGATCGGCTTTGCCCGATGGTACATCAAGGAAGGCGCGGAATCCGGGCTGCGTGAACTCGGCGAGCGCGGCGACATCATCAAGCGCATGCACCACGCGCTCTCCGAACGCGGCATAGACCGCGGATCGGCCAGCTATGTGCTGGCCTCGGAGGATCTCGGCACGCCGATCGTCGGGCGGCTGGTCGAACGCGGTCTCGACGACGAGCTGAAGGGCTCGGCCTATGCCGTGGTCGATGGCGTCGACGGGCGCACCCATCATATCCGGCTCTCCGACCTGGATGCGGCCGGAGACAGCGCGCCGGGCTCGATCGTCGAACTCAGGCACTACGAGGATGCCAAAGGCCAACGCCGCGTCTCGCTCGCCGTCAGATCCGATCTCGACATCGCCAACCAGGTCACCGCATCAGGCGCGACCTGGCTCGACCGGCAGAACATCTCCCGTGAGTCGGTCGCGCTGTCCGATGGCGGATTCGGCGCCGAGGTCCACGCTGCTCGTGCCGCCCGCACCGAACATCTGATCGGCGAGGGACTGGCGGCGCGGCATGGCGATGGTGTCCGCTTCAGCCGCAATCTGATCGACACGCTGCGACGCCGCGAGCTGGAGGCGGTCGGCGAGAAACTCTCCGCCGGGACGGGCCAGCCCTTCAACCGCTCCGCCAGCGGCGAGTATGTCGCGGGCACCTATCGCGAACGCATCACGCTCGCCTCGGGCCGCTTCGCCATGATCGACGATGGCCTCGGCTTCCAGCTCGTCCCCTGGACGCCGTCCCTCGAAAAGCAAATCGGCAAGCATGTCTCCGGCGTCGCCCGCGACGACGGTGGCATCGACTGGAGCTTCGGCCGCAAGCGCGGCCTCGGCCTCTGACCGATCGGCAAAGTCCAATCACGAAAGGATCGCCATAATGACCGGCACGAAAATCCTCTGGGGCCAGATCGTCACCGTCTTTCTCATCGTGCTCGCCACGACCTGGGGCGCGACGGAGTGGGTAGCCTGGCGTCTCGCCTTCCAGCCGCAACTCGGTCCCGCCTGGTTCGTGCTGGTCGGTTTCCCGATCTATCCGCCGCCGTCCTTCTTCTGGTGGTGGTATTCCTACGACGCCTATGCGCCGGCGATCTTCGTCGAGGGCGCCTTCATCGCCGTCTCGGGCGGCTTCGCCTCCGTGGCGATCGCCATCCTCATGTCCGTCCGGCGAGCGGGGGAGGCGAAGAATGTCGTCACCTACGGCTCGGCGCGATGGGCCGAGAAGGAGGAGGTCAGGGCTGCGGGCCTGCTCGGCGCCGACGGCGTGGTGCTGGGGCGCCTGGACGGGAACTACCTGCGCCATGACGGACCGGAGCATGTGCTGTGCTTCGCGCCGACCCGATCGGGCAAGGGCGTCGGCCTCGTCGTGCCCTCGCTTTTGACCTGGCCCGGTTCGGCCATCGTCCACGACATCAAGGGAGAGAACTGGCACCTCACCGCCGGATTCCGCGCGCGGCACGGCCGCGTCCTGCTGTTCGATCCCACCAACGCAAAATCATCCGCCTATAATCCGCTGCTCGAGGTCCGGCGCGGCGAATGGGAAGTCCGCGACGTCCAGAACATCGCCGACATCCTGGTCGATCCGGAAGGTTCGCTGGAAAAACGCAACCATTGGGAAAAGACCAGCCACGCCCTGCTGGTCGGCGCGATCCTGCATGTCCTCTATGCCGGGACCGACAAGACGCTCGCCGGTGTCGCCGCCTTCCTTTCCGATCCGAAGCGGCCGATCGAATCGACGCTCGCCGCCATGATGAAGACAGCCCATCTCGGCAAACAGGGTGTCCATCCGGTCGTTGCTTCCGCCGCGCGAGAGCTCCTCAACAAGAGCGACAACGAGCGCTCGGGCGTGCTCTCGACCGCCATGTCGTTCCTCGGCCTCTACCGTGACCCCGTCGTCGCCGAGGTGACGCGCCGCTGCGACTGGCGCATCACCGACATCGTCGGCGACGAAAAGCCGACGACGCTCTATCTCGTCGTGCCGCCCAGCGACATCAACCGGACCAAGCCGCTGATCCGCCTGATCCTCAACCAGATCGGGCGGCGGCTGACCGAGGACCTTCAGGCCAAGGACGGCCGGCATCGCCTGCTCCTGATGCTGGACGAGTTTCCGGCTCTCGGAAGGCTCGACTTCTTTGAGTCGGCGCTGGCCTTCATGGCGGGCTATGGCCTGAAAAGCTTCCTGATCGCGCAGTCGTTGAATCAGATCGAGAAAGCCTACGGCCAGAACAATTCGATCCTCGACAACTGCCACGTTCGCGTCAGCTTCGCCACCAATGACGAGCGCACCGCCAAGCGCGTGTCGGATGCGTTGGGGACCGCCACCGAGCTGAAGGCCATGAAGAACTATGCCGGCCATCGCCTCTCGCCCTGGCTCGGCCATCTCATGGTCTCGCGCTCGGAAACGGCTCGGCCGCTGCTGACCCCCGGCGAGGTCATGCAGCTTCCGCCCGCCGACGAGATCGTCATGGTCGCGGGAACGCCGCCGATACGTGCGAAGAAGGCGCGCTATTACGAGGATGTCCGCTTCCGCGAGCGGGTCCTTCCACCCCCGGAATTGACGATGCCGAAGGATACCCGGCGCGACGACTGGACGTCGCTGCCATTGCCGCCCGCGCCGCAGATCCCGGCGTTGAAGTCGGGCGGGGCCGGAGACAAGGACGACCCTACCGAGTCCGAGCATCGACTCCAGCCCGAACTCAACCAGGCCAAGCCTGCCACCACGAGGAAGCGGATCGAAAACGAATTCGAGATCGACATCGACCGCGATGAGACCGATCAGCTCGTTGCCGATAGTCGCCGGTTGGCGCGGCTCGCGCAGGGCGTAGCGCGACAGGTCTCGCTCGATCCCGATGACGGCATGGATCTCTGATCGCCATGACGGACCGTGAACCCGCCGCCCGAAAAAAGAAGGCGCAGATTTCCGTCTATCTCGATCAGGATGTCATGGCGATGCTGGCCGAGCACGCCGCGCGCCGCCACCAGCCGCAGTCCTTGATCGTAGAGGCAGCGGTCGCCTCGTTCCTTTCGGCCGATGCGGCCGAGCGGCGAGAGGCGGTGACGGTGAAGCGTCTCGACCAGCTCGACCGGCGCATGACGCGGCTTGAGCGGGACATCGGCATCGCCGTTGAAAGCCTGGCCGTATTCATCAAGTTCTGGCTGGCGACCACGCCGACGCTTCCCGAACCGGCCGCCGAGGCCGCCCGCGCCAAGGCCGCGGAGCGCTATGATCAATTCGTCACCGCGCTCGGGCGGCGGCTGGCGAAGGGACCGAAGCTTCGCCAGGAGGTCCCGGAGGATGTAGGCGCGGCGGCGGACTTAGGCGCCAGCGGTGTGGTGCATTCCGGATTGGACTGACTGCCGGACATGGCCGGAACCGCTCCCGAATTTCGGGCTCAACGCGCCAGCGTCGCCATGCGATCGAGAGCGGCGCCGCAACGCGATCTATCGGCGATTTGGTCTTTCCGGCCGCAGTTTTGTTGGACCGAAGAATCGACGTTGCCGAGAAGAATTCGCGCGCCAAACGACCTGTTCGCCATGCCGCCTCCGGTCAACGTTTTCGCCTTCTGTTTCTACTTCTTCGACAGGCTTCTACTACGACCGAAACTTGTTGAACCCACCCAAAATCTGGCTCTCTTAATCATCCCCGCCGGGGAAAAACAGGTCTTGCCCCCGGAGGAACGGGGACAGGATGGCGGTTTCTCATCACGACAGGCAGGGGTTCGAGCGCGGCGCGAAGATGCTGCGCACGGCGCTCGGCCCCGCGATCGCCGAGCTGTTGCGGGACCCCTCAATCGTCGAGGTGATGCTGAACCCCGACGGGCGCATCTGGATCGACCGCCTCTCTGAAGGACTGTCCGAGACCGGCGAGCGACTGTCGCCCGCCGATGGCGAGCGCATCGTGCGCCTCGTCGCCCATCATGTCGGCGCCGAGGTCCATGCAGGCAGCCCGCGCGTCTCGGCGGAGCTGCCCGAGACGGGAGAGCGCTTCGAGGGATTGCTGCCGCCGGTGGTTGCGGCCCCCGTCTTCGCCATCCGCAAGCCCGCCGTCGCCGTGTTCACGCTCGATGACTATGTCGCGGCCGGGATCATGTCGGCCGCGCAGAGCGAGGCGCTGCGCACGGGCGTCGCCTCCCGCGCCAATATTCTCGTCGCCGGCGGCACCTCGACCGGCAAGACCACGCTGACCAACGCGCTGCTCGCCGAAGTCGCCAAGACATCCGATCGCGTTGTGCTCATCGAGGATACGCGCGAGCTGCAATGTGCGGCACCCAATCTCGTCGCCATGCGCACCAAGGATGGCGTCGCCACCTTGTCCGATCTCGTGCGCTCCAGCCTCCGCCTGCGCCCCGACCGCATTCCGGTCGGTGAGGTGCGCGGTGCCGAAGCATTGGAGCTGCTGAAAGCCTGGGGCACCGGCCATCCCGGCGGCATCGGCACCATCCATGCCGGCACGGCCATCGGTGCGATGCGCCGGATGGAGCAGCTCATCCAGGAAGCCGTCGTCACCGTACCGCGCGCCCTAATCGCCGAGACCATCGACCTTGTTGCTGTCCTCTCCGGCCGCGGCTCGGCCCGCCGGCTTTCCGAACTCGCCCGCGTCGAGGGCCTCGGCCCTGACGGGGACTATCGCATCGTCCCAGTCCTTCCAGCCTCATCAGGAGAATGCCCGTGATCCGCCGCCTTTCCGCGTGCCGGACGATCGGCTCGTTGCCGCTCGTCGCGCTCACCTTCCTCGCTACATCGCCCGCCTTCGCTTCCGGTTCCTCCATGCCCTGGGAGCAGCCGCTGGAAAAAATCCTCCAGTCGGTCGAAGGCCCCGTCACCAAGATCGTCGCGGTGATCATCATCATCGCCACCGGCCTGTCCGTGGCGTTCGGCGATATGTCCGGCGGCTTCCGCCGGTTGATCCAGATCGTCTTCGGCCTGTCAATCGCGTTTGCGGCCAGTTCGTTCTTCCTGTCGTTCTTCTCCTTCGGCGGCGGGGCGCTCGTCTGATGGCCGCCTTTGTCGAACAGGGGCAGGACGTGCCGGGCTTTGCCGTGCCGGTTCATCGGGCGCTGACCGAGCACATCCTGCTGGCCGGGGCGCCCCGTGCCATCGCCATCCTCAACGGTACGCTGGCCGGCGCGATCGGGCTCGGCCTTCGCCTCTGGCTGGTCGGCCTCGCGCTCTGGATCGTCGGGCACGCCGCGGCGGTCTGGGCCGCAAAGCGCGATCCGCTCTTCGTCGATGTGGTGCGCCGGCATCTGCGCATTCCCGCACATCTGACCGTGTGAGGGCATGAACATGATGAACCTTGCCGAATACCAAAACCGCAATCGCCGCCTTGCCGATTTCCTGCCCTGGGCAGCCCTCGTCGGCGAAGGCGTCATCCTCAACAAGGATGGCAGCCTCCAGCGCAGCGCATTGTTTCGCGGTCCCGATCTCGATTCCGCCGTGCCGGCCGAACTCATCGCCGTCGCAGGTCGCCTCAACAACGCCTTCCGCCGTCTCGGCTCGGGCTGGGCCGTCTTCGTCGAAGCTGTTCGGCTGCCGGCCGAACGCTATCCGGACGATGTATTTCCCGATGCAGCCTCCGCGCTGATCGACACCGAGCGCAAGGCCGATTTCGAGGAGGCCGGCGCGCATTTCGAATCCGGTTATTTCCTCACCTTTTGCTTCATGCCGCCAGCGGAGGAAGCTGCCCGCGCGGAAACCTGGCTCTATGAGGGCCGCGAACAGGCCGGCGTGGATGCACACGAGATCCTGCGCGGCTTTCTCGACCGCACCGACCGGCTCTTGCAGCTCCTCGAAGGCTTCATGCCCGAATGCCGCTGGCTCGATGATGCGGAGACCCTGACTTATCTCCACGGCTGCGTGTCGACCGTCGCCCATCGCGTCCGCGTCCCCGAGACGCCGATGTTTCTCGATGCGTTGCTTGCCGACCGGCCGCTGACCGGCGGGCTCGAACCCCGTCTCGGCGATCTGCACATCCGCGTGCTCACCATCACCGGCTTTCCGAGCGTGACCACGCCGGGCCTGCTCGATGAGTTGAACAGGCTCGCCTTTCCCTATCGGTGGTCGACCAGGGCCGTTCTCATGGACAAGACGGACGCGACCAAACTGCTGACCAAGATCAGGCGGCAATGGTTCGCCAAGCGCAAGTCGGTCGCCGCCATCCTCAAGGAGGTGCTGACCAACGAGCAATCCGTGCTGGTCGACACCGACGCCGCCAACAAGGCGAACGACGCAGACGCGGCGTTGCAGGAGCTCGGTGCGGACTATGCCGGCATGGCCTACATGACGGCCACCATCGTCGTATGGGACCTCGAAGCGCGCGCGGCCGACGAGAAGATAAGACACGTCGAGAAGGTCATCCAGGGCCGCAACTTCACCTCGATGATCGAAACCATCAATGCGGTGGATGCCTGGCTCGGCTCCTTGCCCGGCCATCTCTACGGCAATGTCCGGCAGCCGCCGGTATCCACGCTCAACCTTGCCCACATGATCCCCCTGAGCGCCGTGTGGGCAGGGCCGGAACGGGACGAGCACTTCGCAGCACCGCCTCTGCTGTTCGGCAAGACCGAGGGCTCGACCCCGTTCCGGCTTTCCCTTCATGTCGGCGATGTCGGCCATACGCTGATCGTCGGTCCGACCGGCGCGGGCAAGTCGGTGCTCCTGGCATTGATGGCCCTGCAATTCCGCCGCTATCCGAACGCGCAGGTCTTTGCCTTCGACTTCGGCGGCTCGATCCGGGCGGCCGCGCTCGCCATGGGCGGGGACTGGCACGACCTCGGCGGCGGTCTCACCGACGGGTCCGAAAGCTCCGTCTCGCTCCAGCCGCTGCGCTTCATCGACTATGTGCCCGAACGCGCCTGGGCGGCGGATTGGATCGTCTCGATCCTGACGCGCGAGAACGTCGAGATCACGCCCGACGTCAAAGAACACATCTGGACGGCCCTGACCTCGCTTGCCTCCGCGCCGATGGAGGAACGCACCATCACCGGCTTTTCGGTCCTCCTTCAGTCGAACGACCTGAAGCAGGCGCTGAAACCCTATTGCGTCGGCGGTCCCTGGGGCCGCCTGCTCGACGCAGAAACCGAGCATCTCGGCACAGCCACCGTCCAGGCATTCGAGACCGAGGGGCTGATCGGCGGCGATGCGGCGCCCGCCGCGCTGGCCTATCTCTTCCATCGCATCGAGGACCGGCTGGACGGCTCGCCGACGCTGCTCATCATCGACGAGGGCTGGCTGGCGCTGGACGATGAAGGCTTTGCTGGCCAGCTCCGGGAATGGCTGAAGACGCTGCGCAAGAAGAACGCCTCGGTCATCTTCGCCACGCAAAGCCTCTCGGACATCGGCGGCAGCGCGATCGCGCCCGCCATCATCGAAAGCTGCCATACGCGACTTCTCTTGCCGAATGAACGCGCGATCGAGCCGCAGATCACCGAGATCTATCGTCGTTTCGGCCTCAATGACCGACAGATCGAGATCCTCGCGCGAGCCGTACCGAAGCGCGACTATTACTGCCAATCCCGCCGCGGCAATCGTTTGTTCGAGCTTGGGCTGTCGGATGTGGCGCTCGCACTCTGCGCGGCGTCCTCAAGGACCGACCAGGCCGCCATCGCCCGCATCGTCGCCGAGCATGGGGCGGACGGGTTCCTCGACGCCTGGCTGCGCCATCGGGGCGTCGGCTGGGCGGCCGATCTTGTCGGCAATCTCACCAATGTCGCAGCCCTTCCAGCGCCCGACCCGGATGCGCCGGCGTCTTCCCATTCCGCTGTCATGCGTCCGGAGGTTCAGCCATGACCCGCTTGTCTCTACGCGCCTGCCGCCTCGCCATCGCCCTGATGGCGGCGCCGCTCGGCGTGATGTCCGTCCCCGTCATCCCCGCGGCGGCCTTCGACATCGTCTACGATCCGACCAACTATGCGCAGAACGTCCTTCAGGCCGCCCGCGCGCTGGAGCAGATCACCAATCAGATCACCTCGCTTCAGAACGAAGCGCAGATGCTGATCAACCAGGCGAAGAATCTGGCGAGCCTGCCGTTCTCCGCCCTCCAGAAATTGCAGCAGTCGGTCCAGAAGACGCAGCAGCTCCTCAGCCAGGCGCAGAACATCGCCTTCGACGTGCAGAAGATCGATCAGGCGTTCCAGCAGCAATATGCCAACGTCCCGACCTCGGCATCGGACAAGCAACTCATCGCCGGCGCCAAGACCCGCTGGCAGAACACCGTCGCCGGCCTGCAGGACGCGATGCGCGTTCAGGCCGGGGTCGTCGGGAATATTGACACCAACAAGGAGCAGATGAGCGAACTGGTCAACCGGAGCCAGTCCGCGACCGGCGCCTTGCAGGCGACACAGGCCGGCAACCAGCTTCTGGCGCTTCAGTCCCAACAGCTTTCGGATCTCGTCGCGGTGCTTTCGGCCAATGGACGCTCGCAGGCGCTGGTCGAGGCGGAGCGCGCTGCCGCGGCCGAGCAGGGGCGCGAACAGCGCCGCCGCTTCCTCACGCCGGGATCGGGCTACCAGCCCGGCAGCGCCAAGATGTTCTACGGCAATTGAGGCGCGCGCCATGGACACGAAAACACTCACCCGCGCGGCCGCGATTCTCTTCGTCGGCATTGCCGCGACCGTCACCGCCATCGGCATGACCGGCGACCCGGTCAAACAGGAAACCCAGGTCCGCATGCTGACCCGCGAGCGCGCGCCGTCTGACGATGTGCGCAAGGTCCTGCGCTATTGCCGGGACAAGGGTGAAATGGCGCTGCGCGATCCGATCTGCCTCAAGGTCTGGATCGAGAACCGAGACCGTTTCTTCGGCAAGGACAAAGCGCCGGGCGGCATGAAACCCGCTCCCGCCCCGCCATGCGCGGGCGAGCCTTGCGAGAAACAGAAGTCCAAGCCCGTGCCTCGCGGCGGGCAGGCCCCCGATCTGCCCGAGGATGGGATGCCCAAGGTCAAAGACAGGCCCGAAGCGCCCGATGAAACGGGATCGCCCGCCAACCCCGATCCGGTCGTGCCGACCGCTCACCCTGCGCCAGCCACCACGCCGCGCGCCGAAAAGGGCCTCTGATCATGCAGGGCACCGGCGTCATCGACAAATTCCTCGAAACCTTCACCCGTTATATCGACGGTGGCTTTGGCCTCCTTGGCGGAGAGGTCGCTTTCATCGCGACCACGCTGATCGTCATCGACATCGTCCTTGCGGCCCTGTTCTGGTCCTGGGGCGGAGATGAGGACGTCATCGCGCGTCTCGTGAAGAAGACGATCTTCGTCGGGGTCTTCGCCTATCTGATCTCCAACTGGAATAACCTGGCGAAGATCGTTTTCGAGAGCTTCGCCGGGCTCGGGCTCAAAGCCAGCGGGACTGGGTTTTCCATCAACGACATGATGCGTCCCGGCAAGGTCGCGCAAACCGGGCTCGATGCCGGACGGCCGCTGCTCGAATCCATCTCCGACATGATGGGCATCTGGTCCTTCTTTGAGAACTTCATCCAGATTGCCTGCCTGATGTTTGCTTGGGCGCTGATCATCGCCGCCTTCTTCGTCCTCGCCGTTCAGCTCTTCGTCACGCTGATCGAATTCAAGCTGACGACGCTCGCCGGCTTCGTGCTGATCCCCTTCGGCCTCTTCGGCAAGTCCGCCTTCATGGCCGAACGGGTGCTCGGCAATGTCGTCTCCTCCGGCATCAAGGTGCTGGTGCTCGCCGTCATCATCGGCATCGGCTCGACGCTGTTCTCCGAATTCACGCGCGGCTTTGGCGGCAACACACCGACCGTCGATGATGCCATGGCCATCGTGCTTGCGGCGCTCTCCCTTCTTGGGCTCGGCATATTCGGACCCGGCATCGCCAACGGCCTCGTTTCCGGCGGCCCGCAACTCGGAGCGGGGGCCGCTGTCGGAACCGGCCTCGCGGTCGGCGGCATGGCCGTCGCAGGGGGCGCCGCCGCTGGCGCCGCCGTTGCCGGGGTCGGTGCCGTCGGAGGAGGTGTCGCCGCCGCAGCTCGCGGCGGGGCCGCTGTCGCCGGTGGCGCCTCCTCGGCCTATAGCCTCGGGGCTGCCGGTCAGTCCGGAGCATCTGGTGTCGCCGCAGGTCTCGGCGGCGTCGCCAAGGCGGGCGCGCAGGCTGCCGCATCGCCCCTGAGGCGCGCCGCTTCCAAGGCTTCCGAGAGCATCAAGTCCAGCTTTCAGTCCGGCGCGCGCTCGGCTTTCGAGGCAACCGGCGGATCGTTCGCCGGCGGTGATGGCGAAGGCCCCGCCGAGGGTGCCGACACCACGGCCGCGTCGGCGACGGCGGCTTCCGCCTCTCCGTCCGCTCCTCCGAAATGGGCCAGGCGCATGCAGCGCTCGCAGAAAATGTCCCACGGCGTTCAGGCCGCTGCCCATGCCATCAAATCCGGTGATGGCGCCAGCGGCGGCGCTTCCGTCAACCTCTCCGAAAGCGAGTGATCATGAGCTTCTTCAAGCGCCCATCCCCCCATTACGGCAAATCCCCCGTTCCCGAAACGCCGTATCAGCGCGCCGCACAAGCATGGGACGACCGCATCGGCTCAGCCCGCGTCCAGGCGAAGAACTGGCGGCTGATGGCCTTCGGCTCGCTGCTTCTTTCCGCCGGTCTCTCCTCCGCGTTGTTCTGGCAGTCCCTCAACGGCTCCGTCGTGCCCTGGGTGGTGCAGGTCGACAAGCTCGGCCAGGCGCAGGCCATCGCTCCGGCAACCGCGGACTATCGCCCCGACGATCCGCAGATCGCCTTCCAGCTCGCCCGCTTCGTGGAAGAGGTTCGCTCCATTCCTTCCGATGCGGTGATCGTCCGCCAGAACTGGCTGCGCGCTTATGACTTCACCACACAGGGCGGCGCCATGGCGCTCAACGACTACGCCCGCGCCAACGACCCCTTCACCAAGGTCGGCAAGACGCAGGTCGCCGTCGATGTGTCCTCCGTCATCCGCGCCTCGCCCGACAGTTTCCGCGTCGCCTGGACCGAGCGCACCTATCAGGACGGCTCGCTGTCCGACACCGCCCGCTGGTCGGCCATCCTCACCATCGTCGTGCAGCCCCCGCGCGACGCCGAAAAACTCCGGGCCAATCCGCTCGGCATCTATGTCAACGCAATCAACTGGTCGAAGGAACTTGGACAATGACGCCAGTCTTCAGTGCAGCCGCTATCCTCAAGGGTGGAAGACCGGCTCTCATCAATCCCGCAACACCCGCGTTCCGAAGGACAGCGTTCGTCATCGTGGTGCTGTCCTCGACGCACCTTGCCGGCTGCGCCACCACGCAACCGCCGCCGGAAATCAGTTATGACGATCCGGTAGCCGCCGTTCAGCTTGCCGATCCGGTCGCGCCCGTGCGCGTCGTCGAACTTCCCAAACCCCTGCCACTCCCCGGCCAGTTGAAGCCGGTCGAAAGCGGCAAGCAGCAGCCCGAGGCGAGGGACCCGGCGGTGCGCGTCAACCAGGCCAACGAGCAGGCCCGCGTCCAGCCCGTGCGCAACGGCTTCATAAATTCCATGCAGGTCTATCCCTTCACGGCGGGAGCCCTCTATCAGGTCTACGCCGCCGTGGGGCAGATCACCGACATCGCGCTCCAGCCCGGCGAGCAGCTTGTCGGCTCCGGCCCGGTTGCGGCCGGCGATACGGTGCGCTGGATCATCGGCGATACCGAAAGCGGGTCTGGTGCGGCCAAACAGGTGCATATCCTGGTCAAGCCGACCCGCATCGAGCTGATGACCAATCTCGTCATCAATACCAATCTGCGCACCTACCACATGGAACTGCGCTCGACCGAGAAGACCTATATGGCTTCGGTCTCCTGGCAGTATCCGCAGGATCAGCTCATCGCATTGCGCCGGCAGAATGCCGATGCGATCGCCGCTCAGCCGGTCTCGACCGGCGTGGACCTGTCGAAGGTGAACTTCCGTTACGAGGTATCCGGGGATCGCGCGCCGTGGCGGCCGCTGCACGCCTTCGACGACGGCAAGCAGGTCTATATCGAATTCCCCAGAGGGATCGGGCAGGGCGAGATGCCACCCCTCTTCATCGTGGGGCCGGAGGGCAAGACGTCCGAACTCGTCAATTACCGTGTTCGCAGCAACTATATGATCGTCGATCGGCTCTTTGCCGCCGCAGAGCTGCGTTTCGGCGCCGACAGCCACCAGAAGCGCGTGCGGATCTCCCGCAGCGACGGAAGGCCGGCGTCATGAGCGACAGGCCCGACACGAGAAAGGGTGCATCCGCCGATCGGGATGCCATCCCGCTGACCGGCGAGCCGGCGGCCACGATGCGGCTGCGCCCGGAGCCGCCGCGCGTGACGCGGCTGTCACGCCGGGTTCTGGTAACGCTCGGCGCCGTCACGGCGGCGGGTCTCAGCGGTGCGTTGATCTACGCCCTCCAGCTCAACATGCGCGGCGGCGGGCAGGAACTCTACAACGTGGACAACCGCACGACCCCGGACGGGCTCGCCGGGCTGCCGAAGGACTATACCGGCGTTCCCAAGCTCGGCCCCGCGCTGCCGGGCGATCTCGGTCGTCCTATCCTTGAGGCGACGACGCCCGCGCCCATTCCCGAGGTCGATCCGGACGTGCAGCGGCGAAAACAGGAGATGGAGGCCGCGCGGCTCGCCAAACTCTTCGCGCCCACCGAAGCGAAGTCGCAGCCTGCCGCTACGGCGACGGCCGCGGGCGGTGCGGCGACGCCCACCGACCTGGCGAGCCTCGGCCTCGCGCCGCTCGCCTCAACGCCTTCAGCGCAGGACCGGCAAACGGCCTTCCTCAACCAGCCGCCCGACAAGCGAACCGTGGCCTCCGATCGCGTCGCTGCTCCGGTGTCGCAGAACGTGTTGCAGGCCGGCGCGGTGATTTCCGCCGCCCTGATCACCGGCATCAGGTCCGATCTGCCCGGCCAGATTACGGCGCAGGTCACGGAGAATATCTACGACAGCCCGACCGGCCGCATCCTGCTGATCCCGCAGGGCACGCGCGTCATCGGCCAGTATGACAACAGCGTCGGCTCCGGCCAGCGGCGCATTCTGCTGGTCTGGAACCGGCTCATCTTCCCGAATGGACACTCGATCGTGTTGGAACGCCAACCCGGTGCCGATGGCGAGGGCTATGCGGGACTTGAGGACGGCGTCGATTATCACTGGGGAGAACTCTTCAAGGCCGCGGCGCTCTCGACCTTGCTCGGCATCGGCACGCAGATGGGCTCGTCCAGCGGTGAGACCGAGATCGTAGGGGCACTTCGACAGGGGGCCGCCGACAGCGTCAACGATGTCGGACAGCAGGTGGTCAGCCGCCAGCTCAACATCGCGCCGACCCTCTCCATCCGGCCGGGTTTTCCGGTCCGCGTGATCGTCACCCGCGACCTTGTGCTCGAACCCTATGGAGATTGATATGGGAAAGCTGAAGATCGGCCCGATCGCCGATGAAAAGCCGGTTAAGGTCATGGTGGAGCTGCCGGCCAAACTCCACCGCGATCTTCGCGATTATGCCGAGATCCTCGGCCGAGAAGCCGATCAGCCCGTAGCGGATGCCGTCCGTCTCATCGTGCCGATGCTGGAGCGCTTCATCGCAACCGATCGGGCGTTCTTGAAGGCGCGCAGGCAAGATGCGACCGCCGGCCGCTCCACGCCATCACGGTTCAAATCTTGAGCGGCCGTGCAATGAGCCTCCTGTCAGCGAGATTGATCCCTGCTGCGTTCTGGCGCAGCAGGCGGCGGATCGTCTGAGAATGAACGTTGTAGCGTTCTGCGACGTCATCGACGCGCATGCCGTCCTCGCTGATCAGCCGTTTTGCTTCGTTGAATTCATCCTGGCTCAATGAGAACGGACGCCCGATGTGCTGTCCCCTGGCGCGTGCGGCGGCAATCCCCGCGCGTGTTCTCTCACTGATCAGGCTGCGCTCGAATTCAGCCAATACGGCCATCATGTGAAATACAAGCTTACCTCCAGCATAGCTGGTATCGATATTTTCCGTCAAAGAGCAGAATCGGATGTTCCTCCTGCCCAATTCATCGAGAAGATTGATCAGATTGATCAGGGAGCGACCTAATCTGTCGAGCCGCCAAACCACGAGTTTGCTCCCGACCCCGAGATGGCCCAAAGCATCGTCCAATCCCGGCCTGTGCGCATGGCAACCTGATACACCATGGTCTCTAAATATCTGAGTGCATCCGGCCTCTTCCAACGCTCTGATCTGCAGGTCCAGGTTCTGTTCGTCTGTTGAAACACGAGCATAGCCGATTTTTTCCATCGATCGTCTCCTTTTGGAGGAGACGCCGTTGACCGACCGCCACGGGACCAGGGGCGACTTGATGCCGTTATCCAATAGGATCGCTCCTCCGCTTATATTGACTATAAAAGGTCCTTTTTGCTCACTGTTCTTTGAGCCAGATCACTCTTTGAAATCGTTCAGAAATTTGTGCCCACGATTCGGTCACGTTCCTGTGTCATAGGCTTTTACACAAGGGACGACTTATGCAGCGCCCCTTGCACCAAGAACTCGGCCACGATGCCGATCAGCGAGATGGCCGGCCGGAGATCATTTTTCTCGCCTTGCCCTTTTTGATCTCAGGCGCTGTCGCTGGCTTCTTCCTTGCCGGTCACATCACGCTGAGTGCGGTCGCCTTCGGCGGCGTCGCCATCGGCTGCGTTCTAGGTTGGTGGGCTCGCGGACTGACCGGCAAGGGTGATGCCGGATGATTGCTCCCCTCGACGCCGGCCCAGATCGGAATACTGTTGCGATCGCTGCTGCTTCGTTGTCGCTCGGCGTCGGCAATTTTGCGGATGTTGCAACCGCCTACGGCGAGTGGTTTGCGGAAGGCTTTCTCGATTGCCTTTCCACGCGAGCGGCCATCTATCTTGGTCGAGACGAGGTGCCCGTTCTCGTTCGGGACGATCGTCGTTTCCTCTCCATCGGCGAACTCGCGCAAGGCGCAAATGCGGAGGCGTTGCTGGTCGCTCTCGGTAGCGAGCCTGTCGTCATCAATGGCATTCCGGTTCTGCCAGTGCTCACATTCGGCGACCCGGATGCCCTTCGGTTGGACGAAGCGCCTTCCTTGCAGCTCGGCAACGCGCATTATCGCCGGCTGATGACAGAGGCGGTCGCCGCATACAAGGCGCTGCGTGACCGGCGTCTGGCATTGGCGTTTCAATCCATTCGGTCTGCTGATGGTGATGGCCTTCTCTACAGGGAGGTTCTTGCTCGAATCGTGCCGGAGGATGGCGGGTCGGAACTGATTGGACCGGGTGCCTTCGTGCCGGCGCTTGAGCAACTCCGGCTTGCTCGCCTGTTCGACCGGGCGGTCGTAATGGATACTCTGGCCGCCTTGCGCATGGCGCCATCCTCCCGACTTGGCTGCAACATCTCCGCGCAAAGCGCGGCTGATGACGAATACTGGACGTCAATCTTCGCATTGCTCGCGGCCGAGCCTGACATCGCCGGCCGTCTGATCGTCGAGATCACGGAGACCGCAGGTTTCCCGGACCCCGACGCCGCACAATGGTTCGTTGCGCGGCTGAAGAGGCTAGGATGCGAGGTTGCGGTGGATGATTTCGGCGTCGGCTGCAACTCGATCAGCCTGACCGCGATGCTGCGTCCGAGCATCGTCAAGATCGATGGTTCCTTCCTGCGCGTAAACGCCGGCCAGATATTTGGCGGTGAATTCGTTCAAAGCCTGATCCGCCTGTCGTCCTGCCTTGCGGCACATGTCGTCGTCGAGGGCGTCGAGGACGAAATCTGCCTGCAACTCGCCATGCGCGCGGGTGCGCGCTGGCTGCAGGGCTACTACATCGACTTGCCTGCCATCGGTCTCGATCGCGCGGGGGGCGGGCGTCTGGAAAACGGCGAGGATGTCGAAGCGATCGCGCGGTTTTGCAAGCCGCAGTCCGGCTTGAACGAAGAGGCCGTGCGATGACCCGGTCCTCCTTGGAATGGTCCCTCGTTCAAGACGGCATGTCCGTCCGGCTCGGACAGTCGCTCCGGGATCTCGCTGCCTGTGCTGCCCTGACCGGTTTCGATGCGCTTCGCTCCAGGCTGTCCGCCATCGATCTGCTCGCAGTTCAGTCTCTCGACATCAGCAGGTGGTTCGGCGCTTGCGCGGAACATGCACGGGAGATTGCGGCGGCGCCAGAAGCCGGCCTCACGCTGGAGAGCATCAGCGCTGTCACATCGGTCTACCAAGCCGGACTGGTTGCGGGTTTTGACGGGGTTTTCTGCTTCCTTCCTGACCATATGTTCGGCGACCTCACTCGAGACGAGCTTGACGACATCCTCACCGTTGCCATCCGACATGGTGAGGTACTTCGGAGTGGCCTGGAAGCGCGGAGTGTGGCCTCAGCGCTCCGTTCCTGCGCCGACGAGGCCAGCGCGGGGCAGACTTCGCGTGATCGGGCACGTCTGAAAATCGTGGCATCGCGTGCCGAACGTCATCCCCCCGACATCGGCAAGCTTCTCCAGCGCCTTGTCGTCATTGAGCCGACGCAGTTGGTCGCCGAATATCCGGAGCTCCACATTCGCAGTTGTTTGCAACAGGCCGAGCGCATCGTCGGCGCGGTCGAAATCGCGCTCGACTGGGACCAGCAGAGGCTGGCTCTCGCCGCTTACGAAGCGGGGCTTCGTCAGGGCTATGAGGGGTCGGGCAAGCCGCAGCCTCTGGATAACGCGCACGGCTTGGACAGCAAGGTGATGGCGGCCGTCGCGGCTGCGGGATGGCGCCATGGCGATATGGTCGCGGCACGCTGGCGGACGCATCAGCAGTTGCTGGCAATAATTTCGGGGGAGGACCAGCTATGCTGATCGTCCGTGCCCGCATGCCGAAAAGCATCACCGTCGTCTTCTCACAATCGCAGTGGACGCCAGATTCCGGTCTCGGAGGTTCGCCTTTGGCCGAACGATCCCAGGTCGGGGTGGCGCTTGGGTCTTCGGCATCGGGGGCGCCTCGATGACGAACAGGCGCGTAACATTCGGACGCAGGATCGCCCCCGGACAGGCCGGTAAGAATGATGTCGTCGCCTCGGCGGCGGAGGTCACCCTGCCGTTCGGCAAGCGGCGATCCCCATCCGCCGCTGCGGGTCAAGGCCGCACCGCATTCGTTCCGTTCTCGACGCTCGCTAAGACGCGGCTTACCGGCATCTGCCGGGATCTCAACAATCTCTATAACGATCCCGCCTTTCCCGGCGAGGCGCCGCTCTTCGAGATACGTGACATCCCGAACCTGATGCTGACCATTGCTCGGCACGGCACGGTCCAAATCGACGAAGCCCGCGGTGTCTATGCGCTCAGAATCGATGGCCCCGAGCATGGCACCGTCGTGATCGAGACGGCCAGTGACGACGTGCTGCTCGATCACATCTTCTGCCAACTTGCCCGCGACCGGGATCGGTTCTTGTCGGCAACCGCGCACAATCTTGTTTCGGCGCTCGTCGGCTGCTCGCTCGCCGAAGTCGAGCGCAGCCTGATCCTGTCGACGCTGCGCCAGCATCACTTCAACCGAACGCGCGCGGCGGAAGTGCTCGGCATTTCCGTCCGCTGCATCCGAAACAAGATCAGATCCTACCGCGCCGAGGCAACTGCGGACAGTCGTGACGGCGATGTGTTCCGACCAAGACGGCCTCAGACGTCCACCTGAGGCTCCAATTCAAGAATTCAGACTAACGGGCGACCCGGATACCGGGGATGCTCAGCAATAGGAAAGAGGGAAATATGACTACCGAAACCCCGGCATGTTCGAATGTGCGCAGCGCAGCGGCGACCAAAGACACGCACCTCGTCACCGTCTCGAGATCGCGGCCACGTGCCTCGACCCGTTCAGCCGCGATTACCGCACTTCGCATTTCCACCGCGATTGCCACCGTCCTCGGAGGGGCTTTGGGTGCTCCGGCTGCATTCGCGCAGTCTGTGGTCGTAACGGGTAGCGTAAGCCCATCCGGGGTGACTTCACCGAATTGGAACGCGGGCAGCAGTCTGCTTGTCGGCGATAACGGCAACGGTACGATGGACGTTACCGGGGGCGGAACGGTCAGCGACATGTACGGGTATATCGCCTTCGAGGATGGGAGCACCGGCGCCGTGACCGTCACGGGGCCGGGTTCGGTCTGGGACAACAGAGCTGAGCTATACATCGGTTACAATGGTAGAGGCTCGCTTAACATCTCCGATGGCGGCGCGGTCTCGAATACATGGGGATTTATTGGCTCTACCCCAAATGGGATCGGCGATGTTTCGGTAGACGGATCCGGTTCCAATTGGACCAGCACCGATCTTCATGTCGGCCATTTTGGCTCCGGTGACCTCAAGGTCACCAATGGCGGTACGGTCAACAGCGACACCGGCTCGGTTGGCCATGCTTATTCCTCTAGAGGTTATGCGACCGTCGGCGGACCCGGTTCGACTTCGACATGGAACGTCGCCGGCGAACTGGTGGTCGGCTACTACGGCCGTGGCTCCCTGCGCATCGACGCTGGAGGCGTTGTCACCAGCGCTGACGGCTATATCGGGGCCTCCGCCACCGCGATTGGCCCCGCCAACGGGTACGTTGTCGTCTATGGCCGCTGGGACAATACGGGCGATCTAAATGTCGGGTATGGCGGCAACGGTTGGCTGACGATCTCCTCGGGCGGTCATGTCAGCGTCGGCAACGGCATCGTTGAAATTGCCGCTGACGTGGAAGCGATTGGTGTGCTGAATATCGGAGCTGACCCCGGCCTACCTGTAGGGGCGGGCACGCTCGCCGCGGGAGAGGTTCGTTTCGGCGATGGCGCCGGCACGATCAATTTCAATCACAACAACAGCGCCTATCTGTTCTCGCCCCTCATCAGCGGATACGGCTCGATCAACCAGAATAACGGTACGACCATCCTGACCGGCGACAGCGGCAACTTCTCGGGCCCGACCGCGGTGGAAAACGGCACATTGCGGGTGAACGGAACGCTCGGCAACAGCGCCAGCAGCGTTAACGTCCAAGGCGGTGTCCTGGGCGGTTCGGGCACGATCGGCGGATCGGTATTGGTCGGAGACGGCGGCACCCTGGCGCCGGGCAACAGCCCCGGCACCCTCACGATCAACGGCAATCTGGTGCTTTCGTCGCTGTCGATACTAGACTACGAACTCGGCGAAGCCGGAACGGTGGGCGGCGCCTATAACGACCTTATCAACGTCAATGGCAACCTGACGCTCGACGGCACGCTCAATGTCAGCCAGTCCCTGGGCGGCACCTATGGCGCAGGCATCTATCGGCTGTTCAATTATGGCGGCACACTGACCGACAACGGCATCGTGCTCGGATCCATGCCGGGCGGTTCCGCCAACTATATCCAGACCTCGGTCGCCGGGCAGGTCAATCTCGTCAATACGCAGGGGCTGAGCTTTCGATTTTGGGACGGCGCTGCCGGACCGAAGGACAACGGCATGATCGATGGCGGCTCGGGCACCTGGACCCTCGCCGCGAGCGGTGCGCAAAGCGACAATTGGACCACGGAAAGCACGCCGATCAATGGCGCTTTCACCAACGGCGCCTATGCCGTGTTCCAGGGGGCGCCGGGCACCGTGACCGTGGACAATCGTGACGGTCTGGTGGCGGTCTCCGGCATGCAGTTCGCTGTTGACGGCTATAGCGTCACCGGCGGCGGCATCGAATTGCTCGCCGGCAGCAACGATGTGCGCGTCGGCGACGGCACGGCCAGCAGCACGGTGATGACCGCCACCATCGAGAGCGGGCTGTGGGGCTCGGGCGGTCTCAACAAGACCGACCTGGGCACCCTCGTCCTGACCGCCAACAACACCTATAGCGGCGGCACAAGAATTACAGGGGGCGCGCTAATCGGCTCGGCGACGAGCTTCGGTTCGGGGGCGATCATCGATAATGCGGCTCTGGTGCTCGATCAGCCAACCGACGCCGCGCTTTCCAACGCGATCTCCGGCACTGGAACGGTGACGAAGACCGGTGCGGGCAACCTGACGCTGGCGGGCGTCAACACCTATGCCGGCGGCACCACAATCACAAGCGGTACCTTGACGGGCTCGGCTTTGAGCTTCGGCACGGGAGCAATCGAAAACAACGCCGCCCTGGTGCTCGACCAGACGACCGACGCGACGCTCGCCAATGCGATCTCCGGCACGGGAACGGTGACAAAGACCGGCGCGGGAAACCTGACGCTGGCGGGCGTCAACACCTATGCCGGTGGCACCACGATCTCGGCCGGGACCTTGACGGGCTCCGCCTTGAACTTCGGCACGGGCGCAATTGTCGATAATGCCGCACTGGTACTCGATCAGGCGACCGACGCGATGCTCGCCAACGCCATCTCCGGCACGGGAACGGTGACGAAGACCGGCGCGGGCAACCTGACGCTCGCGGGGGTCAACACCTATGCGGGAGGCACTACGATCACGGCCGGCACGCTGACGGGGACGGTCGACAGCTTCGGCGCGGGCGGTATCCTCTCCAATGCCGCGCTGGTGCTCGACCAGGCAACGGATGCGTCCTTCGCCAATGCGATCTCGGGCGCGGGCAGCTTCACCAAGGCCGGTGCGGGCATGCTGACCCTGACGGGTGACTCGTCCTCCTTTACCGGGGCGACCACGATCTCGATGGGCGGCCTCACCGTGAACGGCTCGCTGGTGGGCTCGATCGTCACGGCGCAAGGCGGCACCGTCCTGTCCGGTTCCGGCACGGTCGGCGGGGTCGTGGCACTGGGCGGATCGAGGATCAACCCCGGCAACGGTTTGGGCACGCTGACGGTGACGGGAGATTTCCTCCAGCATGCCGGATCAACCTACTCGGCCGAGGTTATACCGGGCGGCACGACCTCCGATCTCATCGCCGTCGCCGGCGTCGCCACCATCGAGAATGGCGCGGTCCTCTCGGTCTCCAGATATAGCGCCGGTGGCTTCTCCCTCACCGACCGCTACACTGTCCTGACCGCGACGGGTGGTGTGAGCGGCACCTATACCATTGCCGGCGACACCGCAATTTCGGCCTTCTACTCGTTCGGCACGGTCACCGAGTCCAATGCCGTCTACTTGGAGGCGCAACAGAACCGCTCCTTCAGCGACGCGGCGTGGACGCCGAACCAGATCGCGACGGCCGGCGGCCTGCAAAGCCTTGTCCCCGGCAACATTGTCCGCGATGCAATCGGCTATCTGCCGACCGACGCCGCGGCGCGGGATGCGTTCGACCAGCTCTCGGGCGAGATCCACGCCTCGGCCAAGGCCGCGCTTTTCGAAGACAGCCGATTCATCCGCATTGCCGTCAATGACCGGCTTCGCGGCGCATTCGACAGTGTGGGCGCATCGGGTACCGTGACCACCTACATAGACGGCAAGCCGGTCACGGTGAATGCCACCACAGATCGTCTCGCGGTTTGGGGCCAGGGCTTCGGCTCCTGGGGCCATACCGATGGAGACGGCAATGCGGCTACGCTGAACCGCAAGACGGGGGGCTTCTTCGTCGGCGCCGACGCGCCCGTGTTCGATACATTGCGCTTCGGCGCGGTCGCCGGCTATAGCCGCACCGACTTCGACGTGAAGAGCCGCCATTCGTCGGGGGCGAGCGATAACTACCACCTCGGCCTCTACGGCGGTACGGCGTGGGGCGATCTCGCCTTCCGGACCGGCGCTGCATATACTTGGAACGACATCTCGACGAGCCGCAACGTCGCGTTCGCCGGCTTCGGCGACAGTCTCAAGGGCGGTTACAACGCCGCCACCGCGCAGGTCTTCGGTGAGCTTGCTTATGGTTTCAGTGCCGGTGGCGCGCGCTTCGAGCCCTTCGCCAACCTCGCTTATGTGAACCTGCGCACCGACGGCTTCACCGAGCCGGGCGGGGCCGCGGCGCTGACCGGCGCATCGTCGAATGCCGGCGTCACCTTCACGACGCTCGGCCTTCGGGCCTCGACAACCTTCGCGGTCGGCGACTCTGCGCTGACGGCGAAGGGCATGGTCGGCTGGCGTCACTCCGCCGGCGACGTCGATACGATCTCGACGATGCGCTTTGCCGGCGGCGGCGATGCCTTCGCCATTGGCGGCGTTCCGATCACTCGCGACGCGGCAGTGGTCGAGGCCGGGATCGACTATGTCATCACGCCCAACGCCATGCTCGGCGTCACCTATGGCGGGCAGTTCGGCTCCGGCATGTCCGATCAGTCGTTCAGAGCAAACCTCAACATCAAGTTCTGACGGAAACGGTCCAAACGAGATCCGTCGCGCTCGCGCGACGGATCGGAATTCAGATCGCGGCGCATCGCGCCATTGAAAGCCATCAGGAAGATCATGACCACGGATTTGCAGTCCGAAACAGGCGCGTCATCACAGCCGCTCTTTTATAAGAACCCTGTCGTCCTTCGCTACGAAACGCACCGTAAAGCAGCTCTCAAGCGTACCGGCGATTTCGGGTTTTCAGCCGCCGCCAATGCAGTGCCTCTGCTGGTGAGCGAATTTGGCCGCGCCGTGCAGCACTACCCCATCGTCTTCACCGACACCGCAAGTCCCTATCCGCTTGCGATGCTCGGGCTGAGGGAGAACCAGAACCTGTTCATTGGCGGACCCGGGTCCTGGCGGGCCGGGACTTATGTCCCGGCCTACCTTCGGCGCTATCCATTCACCGTCGCCAATTTCGGGGATCAGGCCGGTCCGCTTCTCGCCATTGATACGGCATCGGAGCGCGTCACGGAGATCGGCCGCGGCGGTGATCTCGATCCCTTGTTCGAGGATGGCGGCGGTCCTTCGCCGGTGACGGCGCAGGCGATGGCCTTCTGCCATGCCTTCCACCAGGATCATCTGCGCGACGAAGGGTTCGGCAGGGCTTTGCTGGAGTTGGGTCTGCTTGTCCAGCGCCATGCCGTTATGCAGTTTCCCGACAACAGCCGCTACACGCTGAACGGCTTTTGCGTCGTGGACGCCGAAAAGTTCCGCGCTCTGTCCGATGCGGATCTCCTGATCGACTGGCATCGCCGGGGCTGGATCAGCGCGATCGACCTCCATCTCGCCTCGATGAACAACTGGGAGACCTTGCTTCTCCTCAATGCTGAAGCCAGCACGACAACCGGACAAGGAGTGGCATGAGCCTCATGGTCAAGATCGCAATCGGAACCTTCGCCGTCACGCTCGCAGCCGCGGCGGCAGCAGTATTCGTGTTCAACGTTCCCGAAGGACTGGCGAACGCCACGTCATCGGCGGATGCAGTCCAGACGACATTGCGCCCATCGACAGGCGGCACGACCCAGAGACTTGAAGTCGCCCAGGCCGCGGCACAGCCCGCGACGAACCAGACTTCGACGCTGCCCGGAGGAGCTTCGTCCCTTCAGGAAAACTATCAGGACTGGGGGGTGATGTGCGCGCAGCAGCCCGGCGCCAACGGCCAGCCATCCGTGAAGCGCTGTGCCATGACCCAGCAACAGGTCAACCAGCAGGGAGGTCAGCGCGTTCTCGCCGTCGAACTCAGGCCCGCCGGCGCCAACTTCGAGGCGACCCTGATCCTGCCTTTCGGCCTGGCGCTCGATAAGGGCGCTACCTTGCAGATCGACGATGGGCAGGCAACCCAGCCCTATCGCTTCCGCACCTGCCTGCCGGGCGGATGCCTGGTCCCGCTCACATTCGACCCTGCCTATATGACGGCGCTCCAGAAGGGCTCGGTGCTCAAGATCAAGGCGGTGGCCGATAGCGGCGCAGATACGCCCTTGTCGATCTCGCTCCGGGGATTCGGGGCCGCCGCAGCCCGGCTCACCGCGCTCTCGAAGTAGGAGGTGTTTGATGACGATGGCGCGGACGATGTCGAATGAACTGGCGACAAGGGTGGGAAACTACCCGGTCGCTGGTCCACATCATGATCTCTGCATTCGCAAGACGTCGGAGATCATCGTCGCATACGTCTCGTGGACCACCGTCCCGCAGAACGAGTTGCCCGGTCTTATCGATAAGGTCTACCGGGAGCTTTCGAAGATCGCCGTGGCGGAGGGCAATGTAGAAGCCGCCACGGTGTCCGCCCGTCCAGTGCCTCCCGTGCCGATCCGATTGTCGGTGACGCCGGATGTCATCATCTGCCTGGAGGACGGACTGCCGTTCAAATCCTTACGGCGGCACCTCAAGGCCCGCTTCAACATGACGCCGGATGAGTACCGCGAGAAATGGGGCCTGCCCGCCCACTATCCGATGGTTGCCCCGAACTACGCGATGCAGCGCTCGAAGCTTGCGAAGAAAATAGGGCTCGGGCGCGTCGCCAAGAGGGGACCCAAAAGCTAGGCCACGAGGGTTGAGCCCTTCAGGAGCCTTTCCAAAGTCTTCGAAATAATTCCGCACCCGACTGACCGGGCGGGCCGGGTGCGGGACATCTTTGCCACAAGCAGAGGAGGAAAAGTGGAAATCGAGATTCGGGATCTCAAATGGATCATCGCCGTTTCCGAGCATAGAAGCCTGCGGCAAGCTGCAACGGTCCTGAATATCCGCCAACCCGTCCTCAGCCGCCGCCTTCGCACCCTGGAGCTTCGGCTCGGTGTCACCCTGTTCGAACGCGATAATTGCGGCACACGTCCCACTCCCGAAGGTCTTGAGCTCCTCGTCACCGCTCGCCGTGTCCATGAGGAGGTCGATGATCTGCTGCGCAAGCTCAAGGGCCGCAGCTCCCGCCACCGCCACCGTCTCACCCTCGGCCTTCAGGCTTCGCCCTCGGCAGGCAACATGCCGACATTGCTTGGCGAGTTCACGCGCCGCTTTCCCGCAATCGATATTCGCCTTGTCGATGGAAGCTGTCAGCGTCTGCTCGACGGCGTGAGAGCAGGCACGGTCGACATCGCTATTGTGACGGGATCACGCTCGCATTGGTCCGAACACTCCCTCGATCTTTGGAGCGAGCGTGTGGTGGCCGCGCTTCCTGCCCATCACCCGCTGGCGCTGCGCCCGTTCATCCAATGGCGCGACCTCAACGCCACGCCCATCCTGCTGCCTGAGCATGGGCCAGGCGCCGATCTGCACCAACGCCTATCGGATCGCCTGACGGGCCATTCGCTCCCGCCAATCCTGCATCACGACGCGGCCCTCGACCGCATCCTGGCTCTTGTCCGTGGTGGCCTCGGCATTCTCCTCGTGATGGAAGGCGCTACCGGCTTGCATTATGAGGGCGTCGCCTATCGCGAGATCCGCGACGGCGAGCGGCCGGAACGACTGGAGTTCAGCGCCTGCTGGTCGCCGGCCAACCGCAAGACCGCGTTGATGCATTTCCTGGCGACTCTACGCGAGCGGCATCCCGATCTCGCGCCGCCCGATCTCACAAAATGAAACGACGTCCAGAAGGCCGCATGCATTCCCCAAGACAACGGGTTTCCGCCGTTCCTTACTTCTTCTTCGCTCCGCTTCTACGACGCTAAATACTTGTTGCAATAGGCGAATTCGGCCATCAAGTAATCAACCCCGAAGAACAAGCGGCGTAGTGCCGGTTCAAGGGGATAACGATCATGGTCGATAGTTCGCGTGCTGTCCGGACAATCCGGCGCAGCGCTATTTCACCCATTCTCATTCTGGCCGTGGGATTGGCAGGGCCTGCCCTCGCCAACAATTACGGCGAAAGCACCGCCTGGCAGTTCAAGACGTCCGCCGACCGCGCCAATCAGGGCTATGTTCTCGATCTGATGGAGAAGCGCCGCGGCGGCTATTATCAGGCGCCCACCTACAACACCACGATCGAGCGGCAATACAATTGCGGCGTCACCGCGACCGCCACCGGCAATGCCGATTCCCAGACCGCACTCGCCAACTCTCCCTCCGTTGCGGGCGCCACCTCGCTTGCGACCGGCAACGACACCAGTTCAGTGCTGAACGGCGGCGGCTCCGCAAAAACCGGCCAGAACAACAGTGGCAAGGTTTCCTCGGGCATTGTCGGCGGGACGTCCGCTTTCGTCGCCGGCCACGCCGATCAGGCGCTGAACTCGACGCAGAGAAATAGCGGCAACCAGACCGCAAGCGTCGCTAGCAGCAGCGGCTGCACTTTCGGAGGTGCACAATGATGTCACGTCGCCTCGCTCTGCGCGCTGCGACAGCGCTCCTCCTCACCACCAGCCTCACCGCCTGCGCCTCCATGCATGTCGAACGCATGGCGGACGGCGAGGCGCCCCAAGCCATCGGACCGGCTGCCCGCGATAACCGCACGCCCATGGATCCGGTCTTCGCTTGCTATCGGGATGGTCTGACCGGAAAGGGACGGGGGCCGGTGATCGGCGTCGGTGACGTCAAGGATTATACCGGCAAGTTCTCCAACGTCGAAGGCAACGCCATCACGCAGGGCGGCGCGCTGATGGTCTATTCGGCGCTCGGCAAGCTCGGCGGTCGCGTGCGCCTCGCCGAACGCTTCGACCCCACAATCGCCGAACGCGAACTTGTCTATACGGACAAGCGCCAGCTCGGTGACGGCGAGTCCCACAAATTGCCCGGCAAAAATGCCGATCCGGTAAAATGGGTGCCGTATTTCGGGGGCTCGATCATCGGCTCGGACTACTTCATCGTCGGCGGGATCACCGAACTCAACTACAATATCCACTCCGGCGGCGCCGAGATCGGCGTCAACAATGTCGGCCCCAAGCTTCGCACCTTCACCCAATCCGTCGCCGTCGACCTGCGCATCGTCGATACGCGCTCCCTGATCGTCCAGAAGACGGTCAGCCTCACCAAGCAATATGTCGGCCACGACACCGGCTTCGGAACCTTCCGCTTCTTCGGCTCGGATCTCTTCGACATCAATATCGGCGCCAAGGGCCAGGAGCCGCTCCAGCTCGGCATCCGCACCACGCTCGAGGAAGCGACGTTGCAGCTCGTCGGTACGGTGCTGCGCTCCGATCCCTCCTCCTGCCTCGCCAGCAAGCTGCCCGACCAACTCCGCTCCCCAGGGACGGCCATCGCCGAAATCAGTCCGGCACCGGCGGCCGCGCAGGCCGTCGCATACAACCGGCCGCGCTACTCGCCACCTTGATCCTGCCCCTCTTCGCAACCGGCCATGCGGCCACAATCCCCCAAGGAGCCTCACATGACGCGATCCCTATCCCGAAAGACGATACTGATGACCGGCACGGCCGCGCTTGCGGTCCTCGCTGCCGTGGCGACCGCCGCTCTTGCCGCGGACATCTCGGCGGGCGGACACCAGAACCTGATCAACGAACAGAAGATGACCGCGCCGGCCGTCGAAGCCGTGATCGGCAATACCGGCCCCGGAGCCTCGGTCGTCCAGGGCGGGTCCGTCCTGTCCTCACGGATCGGAATCTCCAGCAATAGCCAGAGCGCGGGCGCTATCGGCAATGCCGCCGCCCAGGCGATGACCGTGGATCGCACCGCCATCGAACTCGCCCAGGCGGTTCCCTATTCTACGGTCGAGCCCGTGGCCTATGTCGGCGGCGGCCTGGTCGTGTCCAACGGCGCCTTCAACGTCGTCAACGCCCAGAAGGTCGGCTACGGCTCCATCCTGGCCGAGGGCACCGGCACGGTCTCGACCGTCGGCGTGTCGGGCGATGTGGATGCTTCCACCGTCATCGTCGACGCCAACTCCATCGCGATCCGGGCGATCGGCAACGATGTCGGCAATATGCTTTCGCTCACTGCCCCCGCCATCGCCACCGTGGCGGGGATCAACAGTTTCCAGGCCAGCCGTGCCGGCATCGACTCCCGCCTCGGCACCGCCGCCGATCCCTACAAGGCCGCGATCACTGTCAACGGCGACGTCACGGGCAGCAGCCTGTCTGTTATCGACAACAGCTCTGACGTCATGACCCTGGCCAATCGCGCCATCAACGCCCTTACGGTCGAAACAGCCACCCTCCGTAGCGGTGGCTCGGCCTACGAGGCAGTCGCCGGTCACCTCGAAGATGGCATCGGTGCGGATGGCGCGCTCGTGGTCGCCAATCTGCAGCGCTTCAACATCGCCGGCAATGACGGTGTCGCTGGACCGGGTATGTCCGCCACGACCTATGGGCGCTACGCTATCGAAGCCGGCGGGGCGATCGACACCGCTTCGCTGGCTATCGATCGCAACAGCCAGTCCGCGCGTATCTTCGGCAATGTCGCCGGCAATTCGGTCACCGTATCTGCCGCGACTATCGAGAATGGCGGCGGCGAACTGCCTCCGGTCGGCGTGGCGATCTCATCGGCCCAGATCGGCAATGGCGACCTGTCGGCCCTGTCGCGGCTCGAGGCGCGGTTCCCGGCCTCGATGTCGCGGTCCTCGCTTTCCGTCGGCGGCAACGAGAACCTGGCGCTCGCCCGGATGAACGATGCCGACAATACTCTGACCATCAATGCCGCGACGATCGCCGGGTCTTCCGATGCCGGCGTCTGGGGCGCCGGCGCATACGGCCACCACGTCGTCTTCAATCGTCAGAGCGCCAGCGGCACGGTCACTTCGCTCGCCGAGAGTGTCCTCGGAACCTTGGGAGACGGCGGGGAGATCGATGGGTCCGCAATCACGGTCGAGGGCAATCTGACCGCCTCCGAGGCGACCGCCAACCGGGCAGCCAATACGCTTTCGGTCACGTCCGCGGCAGCGCTCAGCACCGGGGCAGCTCTGGGAAATCGGCAGACGAACGGAGCCGCCGTCAAATCCACCGCCAGGAGCGCTCTCAATGTTTCGACCGGCGCTGCCGCGACGTCGTCACTGATCGTCAACGACAACACCGCCACGGCGCTCGCACGCGGCAACGCGGTCGAAAATACCTTGACCCTCGTCTCCGGCAGCGGAGACGCCGCAGGCGGCCCGCTCGTTCCCATGCCGATGAGCGGCGGATATGCGCAGCCGGCCACCGCCATGCTGTCCAACAGCCAGAACAACCGGGGCTCTGTGAAAGCGCGCGTCATCGGCAGCGGTTCCCAGCTCGCCCTCAATTGCGATTGCGCGGATTCCAACACGCTCGGTGTCACCGCTAATACCGCAAAGGCAGCCGCCTATGGCAACAGCGCGCTAAATGCCGCCTTCGTAACCGGCGGCGCCGATCCGCATATCGCGCTCGTCGTGAACAGGGAGGTCAACAGCGGCGCCGTCACGGCCCGCGTCGTCAATGCCGTTCCCGGCGTCGTCACAACAGGTCTCTACGCCAGCGACCTCAAGATCGGGGGCAACGTCGTCTCGGCCACCGCGATCGGCAATCAAGCCGTGAATACGATCAGCACCCGCTGATCGACCGGATCGGTGGCGCTGCCTCGCTGCACCCCCCCCCGGCGCCATCCGATGAGGCCGCCATGCTCTCCCCCGGCATGGCGGCCTTCTCGTTTCGTCAGCGCAAGCTGCCATCCTTCCTGCGACGCGGAACGGTCCGATCCGTGAGGACAACCGCGCCTTCGGGAAGTGAATTCACCGCGTGCGGACGGCCGCGTGGGGGATCGGCCTTCACATAAATCGCAGCGATTCGCACCAGTTCGGCATTGAGGCTCGGATGAGCTTCCAAGGTTCGCACTGTCGGTATGCCGGCCGCGCTGGACTCGGCCACGTCATGCACCGGAATGCGCGTATTTCGGATGACGGGCGCTCCTCCTAGAATTTCAGGGACACCGTCACCATCTCGCGTGCGGATTCCAGATCAGCCAGGCGCTCGACCGTTCGCCGCATGAAGGGACCGGAAGGCACCGATGCTTCTCCTGCTCTGACGAAGGATCTTGCGCGGCCAAGCCGTCTGAAAGGTCTCTGGTGCGGGCGGTCGGACTCGAACCGACATATCCGTAAGGACGGCGGATTTTGAATCCGCTGCGTCTACCAATTCCGCCACGCCCGCACATTCCCGCCGATCTTGCTCTAGGTGTCGGCTCCTATCCTGCCCCTAGTGCCGATTCGGCAGTATTTCTAACCTTCACTCCCACACCGCCAGCCTATTGAAAACACGATGTTTTTACGGCATCGAGATTTCTTGTGGATTGGTAGACAAATCCCTTTTTGAGTCGAGCGCGTCTACCAGTTCCGCCAATGGGGCACGGCACTTGCAGCAATCGCGTTTACACCAAGCGCCTGCGGGCGGCAACCGGCAAATCGGCGGGCGGGGGCGATCACTTATGCGTGCGGTGCATTTACAAAGGCGGCCCACCTGATAGAACTCGGCGCCGTTTCGCCGGCATGTCCGCCGGTCTTTCTGGACGAGCCCGATGACCGCATCCCTTTCCCGCAAGACATCCGCAGGCCTCCTTTCGTTCGGCATGGCCGCGACCGTGGGCGGGGCGCTCGCCTTCGAGCATATCGGCGGCTACATTCCCTGCGCGCTCTGCCTTCTGCAGCGCGATCCCTATTACTACGGCATTCCGGTGGCCATCGCCGCCCTGCTTTCCGCGCTTTTCGGCGGTCCGGCCTGGCTGACGCGGCTGCTGCTTACCGTCGCGGGCATCATGATGCTCGTCGGTGCCGGCATGGGCGTCTATCATGCGGGCGTGGAATGGGGCTTCTGGGAGGGACCTGCGACCTGCGCCACTTCCGCGCAGGGTGTCACGCAGAATGCCGGCGACCTTCTCTCCGACCTCAATGCCAAGCACGGCCCGTCCTGCACGGAGGCGTCCTTCCGGCTGCTCGGCCTGTCGTTCGCCGGCTGGAACGTGATCGCAAGCCTGATCCTTGCCGCGATCGCCTTTTCGGGCGCGCGGTCGGCGAAAGCTTGATGCCCGCAACCTGATCTCGGATGCATGCCGCAGGTGCGCGAAAGCGCTCCCGCGCGGCAGGCCTCAGGGTTGCAGTTCGACGTCCCAGTAGAGATAGTCCATCCAGCTTTCATGCAGATAGTTGGGTGGAAACAGTCGCCCGTTGTTGTGCAGATCCTGAACCGTCGGCTGGTAGGGCTTCTGATGCGGGTGCATGCCCGCCTGCTTCGGCAGCTTGCTGCCTTTTCTCAAATTGCACGGGGAGCAGGCCGCGACCACGTTGTGCCACGTCGTCTCGCCGCCATGGGCGCGGGGGATGACATGGTCGAAGGTCAGGTCGTCCGGCGACCCGCAGTACTGGCATTCGAACTTGTCGCGCAGGAACACGTTGAACCGGGTGAAGGCCGGATGGCGTGACGGCTGCACGTAGGTTTTCAGGCACACGACGCTCGGCAGGCGCATCGTGAAGCTGGGAGAGGACACCGAATGTTCGTATTCGGCGATGATGTTTACGCGGTCAAGAAACACGGCCTTGATCGCGTCCTGCCAGGACCACAGCGACAAGGGATAATAACTCAGCGGCCTGTAGTCAGCATTCAATACAAGGGCTGGCAGGGCCTGTGGTGAAACAGAAATCGTCAAGGGCTTCTCCTGATCGATTCGGCATCTGCCTTTCTATATTAGGCCTGTTGTTACAGCATTGTGAAGCAAGAAAGAAAAAGCGAAAACAAGGTATTTTGAGGGCTCAGCCCTCCAGCACCGGCGCCACTTCGCGGCGCATTTCCCGCGCGTAATAGGCCCAGAAAAGCCGGGCCGAGACGCCGCGCCAGGGTGACCAGCTTTCCGCGATCCGGTCGAGTTCCTGCGGGCTCGGCCGGACGGCAAGGCCGAGCGCATGGGCGACGGCGTTCTGGAGGGCGATGTCGCCCGAGGGGAAGATGTCCGGATGCCCGCCGCAGAAGAGCAGGTAGACATCCGCCGTCCAGCGGCCGATGCCCTTGATGGCGGTGAGCTTGCGTGTCGCGGCCACCGCCTCCATGGCGCAGACGGCGTCGAGATCGAGGTCGCCGCGGTCGACGGCCTCGGCCGCCCGGCGCAGGGTGTCCGCCTTGGCGCGCGACAGGCCGACGGCGCGGCACTCCTCGTCGGAAAGGCCGAGCATGTGGTGGGGCGTGATGTCGCCGGCCGTCTCTTCCAGTCGCCGCCAGATCGCATCGGCGCTCGCCCGCGAGACCATCTGCGCCACGATAATGCCGGCAAGGCCGCGGTAGCCGGGCGCAAGCCGGCGCAGCGGCACCGGGCCGGCCTTGTCGATGACGGTGAAGAGGCGCGCGTCGAGCAGCGCGAGGTCGACGAGCCCCGCGGCGACATCCGCCTCCGTTCTGATCATGTGCAGTTGCATGGTTCCAAGCGGTCCTTGCGCGGTGGTGGCGCGACACGCCTCTTCATGCCAGAAGACCTCATGCAAAGCCCTTTGTCAAAAAATCGCGTCTTCCGTTTCGCGCCGAGCCCCAACGGCCTGCTGCATCTCGGCCACGCATTGTCGGCGATCCTCAACCATGACCTCGCCGCGGCCTGCGGCGGGCGCTTCCTGCTGCGCATCGAGGACATCGATCCGGCGCGCTCGCGGCCCGAATTCGAGGCGGCGATCTATCGCGACCTCGCCTGGCTCGGGCTCGACTGGGAAAGGCCGGTGCGGCGCCAGTCGGAGCATCTCGCCTTCTATGCCGAGGCGCTGGAGCGGCTGAAGGAGATGGGCGTGCTCTATCCCGGCTTCCTCAGCCGGGGCGAGGTGAAAGCGCGCGTCGAGGCGCATGAGGCGGCGGGCGGCGTCTGGCCGCGCGATCCGGACGGCGCGCCGCTCTATCCGACGGAGGAGCGCGGGCTCGACCGGGCGCAGGCGCTCGCCCTCATCGCGGAAGGCCGGCAGCACGCGTGGCGGCTCGACATGGAGAAGGCCCGGGCGCTCGCGCCGACGGCGCTGGACTGGTCGGAGAGCGGCGAGGGGCCGGAAGGCGAGACGGGAACGGTTACGGCCCGGCCGGAGCGCTGGGGCGACGTCATCCTCTCGCGGCCGGATGCACCTGCGAGCTACCATCTTGCCGTCGCGCTGGACGACGCGGCGCAGGGCATCACCGATGTGGTGCGCGGGCAGGATCTCTTCCATGCGACGGCCGTCCACCGGCTGCTGCAATGCCTGCTCGGCCTGCCCGCGCCGCACTATACCCATCACGGGCTGGTGCTAGGCCCGGACGGGCGAAAACTCTCCAAGAGCAATCAGGATACGGGGATCGCGGCCTATCGCGGAAAGGGCGTCTCACCGGCCGGCATTCGCGCCCTGCTCGCGGGCTATGGCCTCGTCTTCCATTGATTCCTCATCGGCCTGCGGCTGCTTCCTGACGCCGCGGATGCGGTCGAGGATCAGGTGCTTGACGCGGTATTTCAGCAGCGCGGCGTTGATCTCGGCGCCCATGATGAAGATCGCCCCGATCATGTAGAGGAAGACCAGCGCGATCATGATCGAGGCGAGGCCCGCATAGGTCGATACATAGTTGGCGAAGGCGGTGAGATAGGAGGCGAAGGCATAGGCGCCGACCGCCCAGAAGAGCAGGGTCAGCAGGATGCCGGGCAGCACGTCGGCGATCTTGCGCCGGCCGGCGGGAAGCCAGAGATGGGCGATCAGCAGGCCGATCAGCAACACCAGCACGGTGCCGACGAGCCCCCAGCTTTCCACCCAGGAATAGACATAGGAAAGCCAGGGCAGCCAGTCACCGGTGGCGCGCACCGCAAGCGGGGCGGCGACGAGCACGATGCTGATGACGGCAAGCGCCAGCACGCCCGCGATGACGAAGCCGAGGCTGGCGAGGCGCGTCATGTACCAGTAGCGCGTTTCGGCCACGCGGTAGGCGCGGTTGAGCGAAATGCGCAACGCCTCCACGCCGTTGGAGGCGAAATAGGCGGCGGCGAGCACGGAGACGGTCAGCAGCCCGCCGCGCGGGATGGTCAGCACCGCGACCACCTCGCGGGAGATCGGCGCGGCGATCGATTCCGGCCAGGTATCGAAGATGAGGTGGACGGCGGTCTCGGCGAACTGGTCGGCGCCGAGGAAGGAGCCGAGCGCGGTGCCGAAGATCAGGAAGGGAAAGACGGCGAGCAGGGTGGAAAGCGCTACATGGCTCGCCATGGCCCAGCCGTCGTCTTCGGAAAAATGCCAGATCGCATCGAAAATGACCTTGTAGGCGCAACGGATGGCGGTCGGCATCGGCGTATCCCAGTCCCTTGCGGCCGGACGGCCGCCTCTTTCATTGTCTCTCCGGTCATAACCCCTTACATCGGCTTTTGTTTAAAGGTTACGCGCGGATTTGCGATTCGAAGGCCGCCTTGCGTTGCGCAAGCAACGCGGGGCCTGGCGGTGAATATGGGAAACCGGCGCGGATTTGTACAGGAAACCGCCATGTCTTCTCAGAATGCGTCCGTGCCGCCGAGCATCATCGTGACGGGCTGCTCCTCCGGCATCGGCGCCCATTGCGCCCGCGCGCTGAAGGCCGAGGGCTGGCGCGTCTTCGCGACGGTGCGGCGGGAGGAGGACCTTGCGGGGCTTGCGGCGAACGGCATCGAGGCGCTGCCGATGGACTATACCAGGCCCGAGACCATCGCCGCCCTGGTGGAGACCGTGCTGGAGCGCACCGGCGGCCGGCTCGACGCGCTCTTCAACAACGGGGCCTATGGCCAGGCCGGCGCGGTGGAGGACCTCCCGGTCGAGGCGCTGCGCGCGCAGTTCGAGACGAATGTCTTCGGCTGGCACGACCTGACGCGGCGGGTGATCCCGGTGATGCGCCGGCAGGGGCACGGGCGCATCGTGCAATGCTCGTCGATCCTCGGCATCGTGCCCTATCGCTGGCGCGGCGCCTACAATGCCTCGAAATTCGCGCTGGAGGGCCTGTCGCTGACGCTGCGCATGGAGCTTGCCGGCTCGGGCATCCATGTCAGCCTCATCGAGCCGGGGCCCATCGCCTCGCGCTTCACCGCCAATGCGCTGGTACAGATCGAGAAGAACATCGACCTTGAGAATTCGGTGCATGCGGAGGAATATCGCCGGCAGTTGCGGCGGCTGCGCGGCGAGGCGAAGCCGGCGCGCGGCAAGCTTGGGCCCGAAGCGGTGCATGCGGTGCTGCGCCATGCGCTGACGGCAAGGTCGCCCCGCCCGCACTATGTCGTGACCGCGCCGGCGCGGCAGGGCGTTCTTCTCAAGAAGCTGCTGCCGGCGGCGCTCTTCTACCGTATCATCGGGCGGCTCGGCTGACGCGGCGCGGCGTCGCAGGCATCACGCCGCAAAATGCGTGCACTTTGCGCGAAATGCCCTATTTGAATAGGGCTGACAGAAATCAAACCGGATCGTTGGCATGTCTTCCTTCCTCACCTTCCTGACCATGCTCGTCATGGGCCTCGTCGCCATCGTGCTCGTGCGCGGTCTCGTCAACATGGCCAAGGGCGGCAGCGGCAGCACCTCGAACAAGCTGATGCAGGCGCGCGTGCTGCTGCAGGCCATCGCCATCATCCTCATCATGCTGACCTTGTGGGTCACCGGCGGCGGGCGCGGCTGATGGTCAAGCTCAACAAGATCTATACCCGCACGGGCGACAATGGCACGACGGGCCTCGTCGCCGGTCCGCGCCGCAAGAAGCACGACCTGCGCGTGGAGTCCTACGGCGAGGTGGACGAGGCCAATTCCGCCATCGGCCTCGCCCGCCAGCATCTTGCCGATTTCCCGGCGCTCGACCGGATGCTGATGCGCGTCCAGAACGACCTCTTCGATCTCGGCGCGGACCTTGCGACGCCCGAGACCGGCAGGAAGCTCGACTACGAACCGCTGCGCATCGCGCAGGCGCAGGTGGACCGGCTGGAAAGGGAGATCGATGCGCTCAACGCCGATCTCGAGCCGCTGCGTTCCTTCGTGCTGCCGGGCGGCACGCCCGCGGCGGCGGCGCTGCATCTTGCGCGCACCGTCGCGCGCCGGGCCGAGCGGCGCATCGTCGCGCTGCAGGACAGCGAAGGCGAGACGGTGTCGGCGGCGGCGGTCGCCTATATCAATCGGCTTTCCGATTTCCTCTTCGTCGCGGCGCGCTGGGTGAACGACAAGGGGCGCGCGGACATATTGTGGGTGCCGGGGCAGAACAGGTAAGCTCCTAGGCAAGGTTCCGCGAGCGCATCGAAAATCGCGCAAGGGGCCGCGGGCCGGAAGGGATCCATGTTCATACCGCTGCATGACGCGAACGCCCTGAAATACATCAAGGTGCAATATGTCACGATCGGCCTGATCGTGGCGAATGTCGCCGTCTGGCTGGTGACGGGCCTTGCCTCCACGCAGGCCTTTTCCGATGCCGCGGTGGTGGGGCTCGGCTATATTCCCGCGGTCGTCTTCGATTTCGCCGATCTGGAGCCGGGCCTCGTCCTGGTGCCGGAGGACGCGACCTACATCACCTATGCCTTCCTGCATGGCGACTTCATGCATCTCGCCTCGAACATGCTGTTCCTCTGGGTGTTCGGCGACAATGTCGAGGATGCGCTGGGGCATTTCCGCTTCCTCATCTTCTACCTCCTCTGCGCGGCGGCGGGCGCCCTGGTGCACGGGCTGGTGCAGCCGGATTCGGAGGCACCGCTGATCGGCGCGTCCGGGGCGATCTCCGGCGTGGTCGCGGCCTATTTCCTGCTGCATCCGAAGGTGCGGGTCTGGGTTCTGGTGTTCTTCCGCATACCGCTGCCGCTGCCGGCGGTCATCCCGCTCGCCTTCTGGATCGTCCAGCAGTTCTACATGCTGCTGGCCGACGGCGACAGCGGGGTCTCCTGGGGCGCGCATGTCGGCGGCATCCTGGCGGGGGCGGTCCTCGTGCTCGTCCTGCGCCGGCGCGGCGTGCCGCTGTTCGACCGGACCATCGTGACGCCCAAGGCCGTTCGGCATGTGGAGGCGGGGCCGGTTCCCGCCGAGGAAGCGCCGGCCTCCACCCCGGCGCCGCCGCGCCATTGGGGTCGATGATCGCGGTGCGCAAGGAAAATTGACGTGAACGTAAAGGTAATTTATAAGCCTTCCGTTTTCACCCGGGGAGGGCCGATGATGCATTGTAATTGGGGAAAAAACGCGTATCGATGTCGCCAACCGACAATCAGGTCGCCCCTGAAAGGCGCATTTTCCCTCGCGGGCATTTGAAGGAAGGAAGCCATGAAGATCCTTGTCCCAGTCAAGCGTGTCGTCGACTACAACGTTAAGATCCGTGTGAAGTCTGACGGCTCGGGTGTCGAGCTTGCGAATGTGAAGATGTCGATGAACCCGTTCGACGAGATTTCGGTGGAAGAGGCGCTGCGGCTGAAGGAAGCCGGCAAGGCGGAGGAAGTGGTGGTGGTGTCGATCGGTCCGGCGAAGGCCGAGGAGACGCTGCGCACGGCGCTCGCCATGGGCGCCGACCGGGCCGTGCTGGTGGAGACGGACGACGCCGTCGAGCCGCTCGCCGTCGCCAAGATCCTCAAGGGCGTGACGGAAGCCGAACAGCCCGGCCTCGTCATCGTTGGCAAGCAGGCGATCGACGACGATTCGAACCAGACCGGCCAGATGCTCTCGGCCCTGCTCGGCTGGGCGCAGGCCACCTTCGCCTCCAAGGTCGAGATCGGTGAGGGTTCTGCCCAGGTCACCCGCGAGGTCGACGGCGGCCTGCAGACCATCGAGGTGAAGCTTCCGGCGGTGGTGACCACCGACCTTCGTCTCAACGAGCCGCGCTACGCTTCGCTGCCGAACATCATGAAGGCGAAGAAGAAGCCGCTCGACAAGAAGACGCCTGCCGACTTCGGCGTCGACACGAGCCCGCGCCTGAAGGTGCTGAAGACCGAGGAGCCGTCCGGCCGCAAGGCGGGCGTCAAGGTCAAGTCGGTCGCCGAGCTCGTCGAGAAGCTCAAGACCGAAGCCGGCGTGCTTTGATCGGCGAGATTTGAGGAGATTACGATAATGGCCATTCTTCTTCTGGCAGACCACGACAACGCTCATCTTTCCGACCAGACGGCCAAGGCGCTGACGGCGGCAAGCAAGATCGGCTCGGACGTGCATGTGCTCGTCGCCGGCAGCAATGCCAAGGCTGCGGCCGATGCCGCAGCAAAACTCTCGGGTG
>NZ_JACBFT010000028.1:0-21881 GCF_021401195.1 Shinella sp. NM-101
AAGTTCGTCCGCCGAATTATCGCGAAAAATCCGCCAATTCGACTAAAATCCGGTCATCAACTGCGAGTATGATTCGCCCTATATCAGAAGCTTACCGTCCGCCAGTGAACTATGAATGACAACCCGAATCGTCGACGAAAACACCAAATTTGCCCCTCAGGACAGCTCCGCGCCGCCGCACGACACGCCGGCGGCCGAGGGCGTTTCCATCGCCGTCGCCGCAGCGCCCGCCTCCCCTCTTCCGGCGAACGCCGGCCTGCCGGCCCACCTGCAGGATCTCACCGAACGCGCCCGCGGCTACGTCGAGGCCGCCAGTTCCGCCAACACGCGAAAGGCCTATGCCTCCGACTGGAAACACTTTTCCGCCTGGTGCCGGCGGCAAAACCTCTCCCCCCTCCCCCCGGATCCGCACGTTGTCGGCCTCTACATCACGGCCTGCGCGTCCGGTTCAGCAGAGCGTGGCAGCAAGCCTAACAGCGTCTCGACCATCGAGCGCCGTCTTGCCGCCCTCGGCTGGAACTATGCCCAGCGCGGCGAGCAAAAACTCGATCGCAAGGACCGCGCCATCGCCACCGTGATGGCCGGTATCCGCAACCGGCACGCGGCGCCGCCGCGGCAGAAGGAGGCGATCCTGCCCGAGGACCTCATCGCCATGCTCGAGACGCTCGACCGGGGGAGCCTGCGCGGCATCAGGGACCGGGCGATGCTGCTGATCGGCTTTGCCGGCGGCCTGCGCCGCTCCGAAATCACCGGCCTCGACCTCGGCCGCGAGCAAACGGAAGACGGCCGCGGCTGGATCGAGATTTTTGACAAGGGCACACTCGTGACATTGCGCGGGAAAACCGGTTGGCGCGAGGTGGAGATCGGCCGCGGCTCCTCGGACGCCACCTGCCCAGTCGCCGCACTCGAAAACTGGATCAAGTTCGCCAGGATCGTCCGGGGTCCCCTCTTCCGCCGCGTGACCGGGAAAGGCAAGGACGTCGGGCCGGACCGGCTGAACGACCAGGAGGTGGCGCGCCTCGTCAAGAAGACAGCACTCGCCGCCGGCGTGCGCGGCGATCTGTCCGAGGCCGAGCGCGGGCAAAAATTCGCCGGGCATTCGTTGCGCGCCGGCCTCGCCTCCTCGGCCGAGGTCGACGAGCGACATGTCCAGAAGCAACTCGGCCATGCCTCGGCGGAGATGACGCGGCGCTACCAGCGCCGACGCGACAGGTTCAGGGTCAACTTGACGAAAGCAGCAGGGCTATAGACTTCCCCCCTCCCCTGTCAGTGGACCTGCTCAAACCTTGGAACCGTGTCGGGAACGCTCTGCGATGCTGGAAAGATCAACCTTCTTGCCCGCGACGTCCGCCACGATCTTCGAGATAGCCAGTGGAGGAGCAGAAAGCCGGTTCGGTCATTCACTGCGCGCCGTGGCGCGATGCCGTTGCGCACGGGCCAGCCCGACAAACCGTCGCTTGACCTCGGCAAACAATGCCGGCGGCAGCGGCCCGAAATATCCTGTATCGCTGTCGACCGGCCGCATGTCCGGACCCGGCCAGACGAACCGGTTGCTTTAGGTCAACACAATCCAGGAACGCTCGTCGTCGAGCCCGAGGCGTCGCTTGGTCGCCGGCGGGATCTCGATCGCGTCTTCAGCATCGGATGGTGGGCTGTGGGTGATCGGCAGCACCCTCACCGCCGGTCTGCCATCCTCAAGATGCGCGACGATCGCCAGCACCAGTGCCGGGCGATCCTTGTCCCCCTCCTCGCGACCCTCGAGGAGTTGCCAGTGCCAAAGATAGGAATAGCGAAAGACCCAGCCGACCTTCGTTTCAGTCGGCAGCATGTTTTCCCGTCAGAAGCTCAGCGTTGAGATGATCGAGATCCCCCTCCATTGCGGAGGCTTCGATGGCCGCGAGATCGTCATCCCCAAGTGTAGCGGTCAGCTCGACGCGCCGGTCGCGTTTCGTCAGTCGCAGGTAGTCCTCATAGGCGATCAGCACCGTGCGCGGCCGACCGTTCTTGGTGATGATCACCGGATCGCGGACGGCGGCATCCTGATAGGCGCCAAAATTCTTCGAGACCGCAGCGGCCGTAACAGTGGAGGTCATAGCAAACTCCTTTTTACGGAATATACGGATTTTACGGAAGGCTTGCAAGATTGCTGTGCGGCCGGCCGGCTTGCCGACTGTCGGACGGCGCAGGATGCAAGGCCATCAGTGTCTCGACCATCGAGCGACGCCTTACTTCAGCCGCCTTCTGACGAAGACAGCACCTCACTCAGTACCGCCTGGGCGATAGAAAGGCTGTCGGCGGCGAGGTAGGTGTACGCGGGCAGAATCATGAGCTGGCTTATCGTCGCGCTGACAAACTCGGGATTGAGCTTGGCGACCCGATCTTGCGTCTTGCCAGCCTGCTCAGGGAAGGCCTGTAACGCGGAGATGACATCAGTGCGCTCTTGCGCCGCCGCTGCGGCGAGGTCAAAAATATCACGCGGCTTGGCCTCGCTCCCGCGGTAGTAGATTTTCTTCGTGATGATCTCAGGGATGGTTTCAAGATTGACGTCGCGTCCTTCGATCTCGCAGACTTCAAAGGGTGTACTTGTGAGCGGCCCCGCAGCGATGAAGTCGATCTCACCAATGTCCTCGAAGGCAAATTTCTGAAACCGCGCGCCGTCCCCGCCGTAAGATGCCGGAACCTCCCTGAAACGCAGGTCGGCTTTTGCGGGGTCGAGAAATCCCAGGATCTGGCTGTCATCCAGGAAAATATCGATGTCATGGCTTTCCCGGTGACCAATCCGGATCATCATCGCGGTGCCACCGCCTAAAGACCACTGAAACGGGTAGCCGCCGGTTTGGCCCCTGACTTGATCCAGCAGATCACAAGCGATAGAAAAGAGCCGCCGCCACTCCGACGGTCGCTGGTTGTGTGCCTCAACCATCAGGCGGCAAGATGGTAGCTCTCGCCGGACCACGCCGAGAAATCGGAGGCAAGCATCTTCAGATCATCGACTGCAATACCGAACTCCGCAGCAAACTCGGTCTGCTGATCGAGCGGCACCTCGCCGAAGAAAGAACTGACCTGGCCAGAAAATACCTTGGCAAGCTCAAGATCCGAAAGGCAATGCGCCAGCATCGCGCCGTCCAGCTGATTGCTGTAGGGTGCGTTCACCGTCGTCAGGACTGACACAAGGTTCTTGCTCATAGTGTCTCTAACATAAGGAATTCCGACCGTTTTCGCAAGTTTTCCGCGATCTGCCTTGGGGTTCTATCTGTCGTCGGTCGTTTTCCGGTCTGCGATATAAGGGAAGATGTTTCGAGGCCTTTATGCAATGATCCAGTAGAGATGCTCCCAAGCAATCGGCGCCCTTGCAGTCAACCTCTGGAAAACGAGGCCGTTTGTTCCGTGGCAAGCGGGTCTTTCTCGACCCTTGTTAGCATCGCCGCTGCGATTGCCCATCAATCTCATCCAAGCCGCCATCCGTTGGTAGACCCCTCCCCTCCTGGCGCTTATCAGCAAAATCCATCGGGATGGTCAGAACGCCCACGGCTATTGAATGCAAAAGCCCGGTGCGGGAGGAGGTGCACCGGGCTTCTATTCCTGCTGACAACTTGGGAGGAGGAACGCTGTCAGCGCCGCAGAATCACCTGGGAGGAGGATGGCAATCCTGACCGAACATAATTTATGTTGCGCTGCACCCTCTTTCAAGAAGGAAGCTTGCTTCGGGTCGAAAATTCAATACGCGTTGAAGCGCTGACGGCGTAAGACACGCGCGGACGCAATACAAACCGCGCACTTCGACCTTGCCGCCAATCTTGAAAGAAACCGTAAATGACCGAGCAAACCGAAATGATGACGATATCGAACCGTGGCGACTTCGCCCAGTGGGCCGTTGAACGGGCGAAAGCCATCGTCGCCGAGCAAGGCGGTAATCTGGCGCTTGCCGCGCGCGATCAGGGTGACGCGGAAATTGCCGAGACAGCCAATGCGCTTGGCCAGGCCATCGTCGATGCCCTACTGGAAGTATTCGACGGTCTCTTGCCCCAGGACTGAACGCTCCTGGGTAACAGCCGGCATCTTGGAATAACGCCATATTCATCGAGGCATCCGCCCGGATGAGAGCCACGACGCACCCGAGAATCGTCGCCAGATCCCATAGCAATCAACCGCTTCACGCGATACCGCTGGCAATAGGCTATGCCGCTGTCCCCCGCCCCCACGACCGTCACGCGGACTTTCTGTCCGTGCCGTTCGCCCTCATTGCGGCCATCAGCATCGGCCCGAGGCTGAATTCACCCCTCGCCGCCTTTCTCGTCAAATCGCGCAGATAGCCGCCGGCCGAATTGATGTGCTCGGCGCGCTCGAGGATGCAGGCAATGGCGACGGCGGCATTTTCCGGCCCAAGCACCTCGCAGGCTTCCTGGTAGGCCGACGGACTGACGCCAAGCATCGATCGTACGACCACCGCGGCCGCCATCACATCGCGCCAACCCCTGATCTGACCCCCGCCCGGCACGTAATCCAGTATCTGTGGGCAAGCCTTCAGCACCATGCTCAACGGATATGCCTTCAACGGCTCGGTGATCCGCTTCGGTTTCTGGCTCGGCTCGGCGCCCTGCTCGTTTTCAGAGCTAGGTTCAAGTTCATTGCTGGATTCGGGTTTTGAATTCTGTATGTGGCAACCATTTTGAACATCATTGCCATCTGTTTTTTGTGAATTTAGCTGCATTTCCAGGATGTTGACGATCTCATCCCGCAACATCGTCATTTCCTCGAGCACAGCCTCCGTTTCAACCCGGCTCGGAGTGCGGGGGGGGCGAGTGCCAAGGTCGACATACATCGCTTCAATCTCTTCCCAGTCACCGTTAGCTCCTTCTTCGATCGCCGCTTTGATCAGCTTGCGAACGTCACGGCGGCAAATCGAGAGGGCCTCCTTAGCGCGCTTGAACAGACGCCGCTCCTCGGCAACCTGCTGTGCCAGATGAGCGAGCTCCTCTACACGGACCAGAAGCGGCGCCAGGCTGAAGCCGAACGCTTTCTCGATCTCGCCGGACTTGGTTCTGTGTGCGTAGCGTTTCCCGTTCGGGCTGTCGTGACGATGGATAAGGCCGGCATCCACGAGCGCCGCCAAATGGCGACGAAGCGTCGTGCCGGCAATCCCGTGTGCGCGGACTGACAGCTGAGCGTTCGAAGGGAAAACCACGAGGCTCTGCCCCTCCGCCAATTCGCTATGCGGGTAGAAAGTGAGAAGCGCATCCAGAACCGTGATAGCGCGATCCCCGAGGCCGAGTACGCTCTTGGCTTCGCAGACGTCCCGGAAGACTTTCCATTTATCGGCGGTCTTGCCGCTCTCGATTTCAGCCGCCCTCACCTGCCCTTTCACGAGAGCAAGAGACATCGGCCGCCGCCCGAAGGGCGTCGTCACATTCCCGATCTGCATTTTCCTTCACCTTTCAGAAGGCAAAAGAAATCCGCTCACCAAAAACGGTGCCAAAGACTCTTGACTGCGATTCGTGGAAATGCGATTCTTTGTTTGCTACAACATAAGAAGGGGCTTCCACGACGGCGACGTTTTGGGGGCCTTTTTCTTTTGTAGGTTACACTCCAGCTTGCAAGAAATTGTCAGCTGACAATTCTCTCAGTTGATTGAATTCTCTAAATTTTTTCTCTCTCAAACGCAGCAACAAGATCGGCCAATTTATCAGAGAGGAAAGCTGCGAATGGTTCTGAGGTTACCGTGATTTTTGTCCCTCTCGTGCCTCGCTCGATGGATGCAAGCGGAAGCCCTTTTTGACCACGCAGAACTTGGACAGCATTGGTCTTCTTTTCACTGCGGCCAGCGAGTGCCTTCCACAAGCGTTCAAACCGTGCGTTCGAATCTACTTTAGCAAACTCAGCGGAGGTGAGCTCTTTATCGACACGCTTTGCCGCATCGGTATCTTTCAGGCCATCCGCGAAAGCCAGCCACCGAGGTCTACCGACCTTAAAGGCGGGGCCAACAGCCAAGATCAACTCGGGCTTAACGGCATCCGCAACCTGAAGAAGTCGAGATATTTCCGGCTTATCGACGGATAGTGCTTTTGCGATAGTGTCACGATCAAATCCATGCTCGTGCATTCGCCTGGCGAACAACGCCCGCTCAATGAAGCTCAAGTCAACACGGGGGCCATTCTCCTGCCCCTGTGCAAGGATGACCTCTTCATCTGTCATTTCACGAACGATGGCTTTGACCCGGCGGCCGAGCAGCTTTGCGACCCGCCTGCGCCGATGGCCGAACACCGACTGATAGCAATTGACCTTAGTTGGATGAGGGCGCACCAATATAGGGACTTGCTGACCAGACTCCTCAATGGCGGTCTTCAGCTTCTCTAGCTCTGGGTCAAGTTCCACCGGTATTCGATCTTGGATAAATGAGTTTTCGATCAAGTCCGGATCGAGTTCGACAACTTTATCCCCCGACGCGAGCGCGTCGCGCAAAACTTTAGCGGCAGCCGCCTCGTCATTCAGTCGATTGAGCGACAGGTTCATCGCACGAACGGCACCTGCCGGCTTTTGCGATACTGAAACAGCCGGCGCTTCTCCAGCAGCTTGCCCCGCTGATACCATGCTCTTGAGGATGTCGCGGCCCTTCATGTCCTGCCCCACGATTTTTGAATTAAAGCTTCCACCTCACCATTCACACCATCCATCGCCTCCACTGCACGATCATAGGTCTGACGGTGAATTGTCTCTCGTCCGGCTTCATAGATTGTCTGCTTCGAAAGGCCGGCATCGGACACCGCAGTCGACTTAACCATCATTGAAGTCAACACTCGCTCGTCGAAGAGGCTGCGCAGAAACGCCACGATTTGAGCCTGCGGGCCGTCATTTGGTTCGTATCGCGTAATTAGATACCGCATCCAATCGTACTCAAGACTTCCCCCAGCTTCCCTTACCACGGAAAGCAGATTGGAGGTCATCGCGAGAAACTGGTTCATTGACGCGATGTCGAGCATCTGCGGATGAACCGTGATCAAGACCGAAGTTGCCGCACAAAGCGCTGAAAGCGTGAGGAAGCCTAGAGTGGGCGGGCAGTCGATGACAACGACGTCATAGTGCTCCTGCAATCCGGTCAACGCATTTCCCACGCGCATGAAGAACATGTCGGTATCGGCCACGGAACGCGTCGCGAGAGCGTGGGGAGTATCATGCTCGAACTCGTGGAGTTCAAGATTACCCGGAATGAGATCCAATCCCGGAAAATAGGTCTGCCTTACGACCTCCCTAACCGCCCGTCGTTCACCATCATAGCGAATAGCGCCATAGAGCGTTTCATTGTCACCCACGTCAAATTCCGGCTGATATCCGAGCATCGCAGACATCGATGCCTGTGGGTCAAGGTCAACGGCCAGAACACGATAGCCTCGCAATGCAAGGTACTGGGCGAGATGGATAGCTGTCGTCGTCTTGCCTGACCCTCCCTTGAAATTCGTTACCGCTATTATCTGGAGATGATCGCCTTCGCGACGACCAGGAAGATAAGTGGGCTTCGTACGACCCCGAATTTGCCGAATAGTATTTATCTCTTCCAGCGAGAACGTCAGCCGCCCACCTAGCGTTCGTTCCGAGGTAACCGCGTCTTCTTGTGAAGCGATATGCCGCACATAGCTATCAGTGATACCCAGCAGCTTCGCAGCCTCCTTACTGCTGAAGCGACGAAGTACTTTCTTCGCGTCTGGGGAAAAGAGCTTCTCGAAAAGAACCTGAAGCTGGCCACTGAGCGTAGCAGAGTCACGCTCAATCGCCTTGTCGATCGAGAAAGCTCCTTCTTTGCTTTGTTGATCCTTCGTCGCGGCTTTCGTCGCCATTCGCGGAAATTCCAATAAGTTGTTGAAGTTTCCGCAAATGATCCCGGAAAGCGCGTTGTGGTCAAGGTTTTTTTGGTTAACGCAAAACAGCGATTGCGGTCGAGGAAATTTCCTATTTATTTTCCAATACTTATGAAGATTGTCAGCTGACAATCCTCCACTGAATCAAAGGGGTCAAAGCGAGTGGAAAACGAATCTGGAGAGAATCGGCCCTCGAACTAGGAACTGTAAAACCTAACTTACGCCGGCCGAACACCCAAAGCAGACACGTCTGCGGGTTTCAATTCTGTACGCGTGGCTCCCGATTCCCGTCGGCCTTACGCGACAACACACAAGCTCAATCTGTAACACCGGCGCAATCGCAAACGTCTGGTGTATGTCACAAAGTCCTGATCTTTCCGGCCGCCTCACCGCCTCGAGCCATCCACACCTCCAAGCCTCAGGGAGAAGAGCGCGAGACAAAAAAGGGGCCGTTGGAAACCCGCGGCCCATGAAGTGTGGAGATCTATAACCTCCAGAGGGGAACAGCTGCGGCGGCAGGTACTGGGAGGATAACCGCAATGAGCATCAGCTGCCTGTAGGACGCTCTCATTTTCATCGGATAGCGAGCATTTCTTGTGCAATGTAGTAACTATGCGGTTGCCACAGTGCTCCACGATGACTCTTTGCGGGGTGCGGCCTTCGTGACGAGGCCGATATCCACGGCTCGCGAACAGGATGTATCACTGAAATGAATCGGTCGGGGCCGACCGATTCATATCTCTCGTTGGACGAGCGCCGGAGGATTGGCGATGCTGGCGTCCATGCTCGCACAACCCTACCAGCTTTATGTCGAACGCACCGATCCGACCAGGAATGTCGCCCGATTCTACGCGATGTCGATCGAAGCGACGTTATACGGCGATACATGCCTGACGCGGCGCTGGGGGCGCATCGGCACGGGCGGCCAGATGAAGGCGCATCTGTTCGAGAGCGAGGATGAGGCGGTGCAACTGTTTCTCGAACTTCTGCGACAAAAACGTGGACGCGGCTACCGGCCGAAAGGACGCGTCGCTGACGACAGGCGGCCTTCAAACAAGATGCCATGACCAGCGGCGAAGGGAGGGTAGGGGAGGAGCCATTCCGGTTCCAACCTAAAATCCCGGCGAACAGAAAGCATCGTCAGGCAGTGTTCTTCTTACTGCCTGACATGCCGGGTAACAAGGCGCCATAACGACCTGTACCCGTCCCCTAGAAGCCGAACGGCGACACTTCGTATTTCGGACTTAGGAAGAGTTCATAGTCCCATCCGGCACCATAGGTTATCATCGCAGCCATGGAGCCGCGAGCTTTGAAAGCCTCGACTGCCTGTAGAACGCCCGGAAAGCCTGGCCGGTGGCTTTATCAGAAGCCGCACATGTCCGCGACATCTGTTGGCCCCTGTGGCGACGGGCTGTGACCAACCTCCTCCGCTGCGAAGCCGACGGCGAGTACTCGACGTCGAGAAATGCTCCATCTTCATCGAGCGCGGGCAGATACTCGCTCATCGAATTCACTTCACACCCCTCCGCTGTGCAGCGCATGGTGCTGTTGCCCGCGCGACGGACGACCCTGCGCTCCGACAAGCTTTCCAGGATGGCGTTGAACTTTTCGCCGATGTTCTCCCGGATCGCCTGATGACCTCAGCCGCGCAACGATACCGGCCAGTTTGTCCAGCACTGTCACTGTGACCTCATGCGCACAGGCATCAAGCTTGTCGGCGAGGGAAGCGATTTCCTTCAGCCATGCGTCGTCGCCATCGTCTCTGGAAATGAACCGTCCACAGTTATCGATCCGTCGCAGAACCTCGGCAGTCGCAAACGGCCCGTCATAGGCTTGCGCCCCGATGACGAAGCGCACGCAGCGATTACCCGATATGCCGTCGAGCCTCGCGTGCCGGATCTTGATAACATCCGCGAGCTTGAAAACGCTGAAATCGCGACGCGTATAGTTATAGCCGGTTCCGGAAAGCACCTGCTCGACGTCATCGGAGAATGCCGGCCCGGAGATATCGAGGCCGTATTTCCGACAGTCCGCGAGAATTCCATCCCACGCGGCATCCACCGCGGCACGGACCTTGTCTCCTCCCTGGTCCGCATCGGCAACGACGCGGATATTTGCAATGGCAACGAGCCAATCCGCCTGGATCTGGCTGGCGCAAGAAGCGGAGTAACGCGGGTCTCTCACCTTAATGCTCCTCGATAGAAAATTGAATTTCATGTTTCAAAGCCCTGAATTTTCGTCATTCCTCGGCAAAGAAGTAGCTTCCTTTGGCGAACATATGGAAAGTATGTCGCGCATGCCATGAACATTCAAGAAATAATTTTAATATTACAGAAGTTAATTCCAAAACCCAAAGGTACCTTCTGTCTGTAATGTCGAATGTCATACGAGGATTCAAGATAACTTTAGCGCGACATTCAGATTCATTGACCGTGGAAGGGCAGTCAACAAAGAATATCTTGGATTACCGGCAGAATTTAGCGACCTTCTCACCGTGCAACCCTCCATGATTGTCGCAATATTTCTTTCTTACAAGACGTTGACGTCCATTTCACCTCGGGCAACGCTTTACCTACAACGAGCGATGAAAGCCCCCCAATGAACGACTGCATTCTTGAACGCCAGCCGACGCAGACCGATCTCTTCACCATTCTCTGGAGCACACTTCATTCCGAAGGGACGGATCGCATTGTCTCCGGCACGGCGCCCTCTGTCGAACGCCCGCGAGCTGATACTTGCCCGATCCGTGTCGGCGCATGCGAACTCCATCGTGGTGATGCTGCGGACATTCTGCCAAATCTGCCGGCCGGGAGCGTCGATCTCATCGTGACGAGCCCTCCCTACAACATCGGGAAGTCCTACGAGACCCGCACGCCCCTGACGCACTATGTCGCGTTCCTCGAGCAGATCATCGGCGAATGCCATCGTCTTCTCGGTCCGCACGGAGCGATGTCCTGGCAGGTCGGAAACTACGTGTACAAAGGAGAGGTCATCCCGATCGACAGCCTGATCATTCCGATCTTCCGCAGCCTCGGGATGAAGGTCCGCAATCGCGTGGTCTGGTCCTTTGGCCACGGCCTGCACTGCTCGAAACGGCTATCGGGACGGCACGAGACAATCGTGTGGGCCACGAAGTCCGACGACTACACCTTCGATCTCGACGCGATCCGCGTTCCGCAGAAATATCCGGGCAAGCGCTACTACAAGGGGCCGAGGAAGGGTGAGTTGAGCGGAAACCCGAAGGGGAAGAACCCGGGGGACGTCTGGGACATCTCGAACGTCAAACACAATCATCCGGAAAAGCTCGATCATCCGTGCCAGTTTCCCGAGGGGCTGATCGATCGGCTCGTCCTGTCCCTGACCGCCCCGGACAACGTCGTGCTCGATCCGTTCGCCGGCTCCGGCACGGTGGGAGCCGTGTGCAATCGCCTTGGCCGCAAGTCAATTCTCGTGGAACGCGAGGAAAGCTACGTCCGGATGGCCGCACAGCGGCTGGCCGGTCACGCGGTGTAATCACGACCAGGCGGAACGGTCGGTCGCAAACAATTCTGGAAACGGAAGCATCCATGAACCATCACAAATTCCTCTTGTCCGCACCCTATGACGACGTGGACGTCGAAACCGAGGGACCGACGTTTGCCATCGCAATCGGGCAGGCGCTCCCGAACCTGTCCCGGCGTCTCGGCAACAGCCGCACGATTCTCGGCGCACGTCCGTTTCAGGACGGCCGTAAGGACTTTTACGGCTTCGAGCTGGATGTTGATCCGGACGAGGTCACCTCCGATCTCCTGATCAATCGCTACGGCGCACGGCAACCGGTCCCGGCACCCTCGGAGCCGGATCACCTCGAAATCGAAGCGTATGATGTCTACGAGACGATGGGCAGCATCGAAGGTCTACTCAGATATGCGGCGCAAGACCTGATCGACGATGAGCGCTGGCACGGTCTCATCCGCGAGCGGGCGCTGGAATACCGGCAGGCCGTCAGCGATGTCCTGGTATACGATCCGAAGGCAAAGATCGACATGCTTGGGAATCTGGACGAACTGTTCGCGGGCAGGGACTGGAGCCCGTTCTTCTCACCGGCACTCCTCGTCCACCCGGTCGTTCAAATCGGACAGGTAGACATCGTCGAAAAGACAGATGACGAGATTCTGCTCCGGTTCGAGTACTGGAACGGTGACGATCACGGCCGCGAACTGGAATTCGCCGACACCAAGAACGGGCGCCATCACGTTCGCCGTTCACGCTACAGCGCTCTGCGAGCGTTCGATCCTGCTTTCAGTGGCTGGCAGCTTCCGGCTGTCCACGATGCCTTGCAGGAGGCGCTCGATACCGGCCGCCACACCGACCTCAGCGACGCGAATTGGGCAGTTGGTCTTTCTGCATCCGAGGCCGATCTCGAGCCGGCATGAATCCGCAGAGCTTTCTGAATGCCGGGGGAGGGAGGGGCGTAGGCTGGCCGGCCCAACTCTCGACGCCGAAACCCGATGGCCCGCTTTCACGACCTGGACAGGCACCCGAATTCTCCGGCTCCCATCGCCCGGGACCACTAATCAAATCAATCCAGAACACCGAAGGACACCCATGCTAATCGCCCTCGAAGCAAGCAAGATCAAGCCATCAGATATCGACCCCATCCGCCTGCGTGAACTCGCGCTCGACATCGAACGCCGGGCCGAATTCGTCAGCGCCTGTCAGGCATGGATTACCGCCGGCCGCGAGGTTTCCGGGATCGCTGCGGCCATTCGCGAAACCCCGTGGCGTTTCATCCTGACCAACTCCGGGCAGGCGATAGAAGTGGAACACGTCGATGAACTCGAGGCTGCATACTGGGAGGCCGTGGACGAAATGAACGTCGGCCGAAGCTGCATTGGTAACGAGGGACACGAAGAGTACGTTCTTGAAGGTATTCGGAACTGTCTCAAAGTCCACAGGAGAGCAAGTCAGTTCATGACCTTTGAAGACGATTTTGCGCGTGTCGAGGACGCAATATCCAACCTCTTCGAAGGCACCGGCTATATCTACAATGGCGAGAATAGCTTCATCCCTGATGACGAATGATACGGCCGCCGGGCCATCCGGCTTCGCTCTGTTTTCAGGAGCGCGCCCCTTAGCCCGATGATTTATGACTCCGCGGATTCGACGGCAAGACCGATGGTATGCGGTCTTGCCGTCCGCCGGAGACGTGATCGCGACCGCCGAGGTGCGAGGCGGCGGAAACCTCAACCAATGACGATCGTCTTGGTCGGATCGAAGGCCATGTTCTCGACATCGCGCCGATTGAACCCGTCCCTCACATAGCCCCGCGGGTTGCACACCACGCGCGTCTTTGTTTCCGGCACGACATAGTCGAAGTTCGCGTGGGTATGCCCATGAATCCAGACATCGGGCTGGTGGCGCTGGATCATATCCGAGAGATCCGACACGAACGCCGGTGTCAGCCGGTCTCCCTTATACTCATCGGCGACCGACAGATCGTGCGGGCATGTATGCGTCACGACGACCGTCGGCCCGTCGAAGGGCAGGGCAAGCGTCTCATCAAGCCATTCCCGGCTCGTGCGATGAATATCGACGGTGATTGCCGGCAGGAATCTTCGCGGGGTCCCTTCCGGCCAGCGCGACGCGATGGTGCGATAGTCGTTCATGAACAGCGCCGCAGCACCCATTGCCTGGATCGGATTGCCATAGAGCTCGAAATCCGTCCACAGGCAGCAGCCGAGGAAGCGGACTCCGTCGATGACGACATCGCGGTTCTCCAGCATGAAGACATTTTCCAGCTCGGGGATATCGCCGATGCTGTCCTCATAGACCTGACCGTAATGTTCGTGGTTACCCGGCACCATCACGACGCGCTTTCCGCGGCTGCCATACATCCGGTACGCCCAGCGGGCACTTTTGGCTACCGGTGCGGTGACGTCGCCGGCGATCACGATGACGTCGACATCGTCGGCGACCTCGATCGCGAAATCAGGCTCCAGGCTGTAGTCGAGGTGGAGGTCGGAAAATACGGCGGCTTTCATTCTGGCACCTGTCTTGTGGTCTGCGACAAGGCTTATTCCGGGCTCGACGGCCTCCGGCAAGCCGGCCGGCGAAATTTTCTGGACAGGGGAGGGCAGGAGAATTTCATCCTGGTCCGAGGACGAGGACCGATGGAGGTTCCCACGTTGTTGGTGTATAGCCTCCCGTACCGGACCGAGAGCTTCCGTATCGGCCGGATGTATCCTGTAGCCACCGTGGCGGACCTGCAGGATGGATGGCGGGGCGGAGTTGAAGCGGCTCCGCTCCGACGATGTGCATGCGCGGATCACCGCGGCATGATGAGAGAGACAACCGTCCCGGCATCGCTCTCAGAGGTCATATCCAGCCGCTTCCGATACCTGAACTCAGGTCGGCGAACGGCTCGACCCGTTCACGCCCGGGTCTTCTTTGCGTTTGCAACGATGACGTCGTCGCTTTCGATAGGCTGACCTGCTGTGCGCCGGCCCCAGACGCTGAGGCCGGCGAAATCGGTATCGACAATTTCGTCGCTTTCGATGAGCTTTTCCGCCAGGCAGCCTGACACGATCCAATGCTCCAGAACCTCCGGGTCATCAGGCTCACCATCCCCTTGCAAGGAACGCGCCGCCTTCGTCAGCGACGTCTCGGGTGAGGCTTCGGCAAGTGTTGCAATCAGCGTTGATGCGCAGCATAGGACCTCTGTGTTCGCGATATAGGCTGCTGTTTTCATTTTCCATGTTCCTTCTCGATGCGAGATTGATGAATAAGGTCGGGATGGCGGTCGCGAGGACCGTCATGCTTCATCGTCATCGAAATTGAAAAACAGCTCGGCAAAGTCCTGCCAGACGGTCTCACCGTCCCGCCTCCAGCAACCGGCATTGATCGCCCGGTTCTCGAAAGCCGCGTCGATCGCCGCTTCCGCAGCCAGATCCCTGCCAGCGAGAATTTCGTAGTCGGCGGCGGCCAGCTTCATCATGCGCATCGCGAGACAGACAGTGCCGATCGCACGCTCGTCCTCGTTGCCAAGGGCTGTGTGCAGTTGCTCTCGGGATCCGAAGAACCACAGGAGAGCTTCGGACGGCGAGATCGTCCAGGTCCATCTCTTCGCCAGTGACACCGTAACCGTGTGATCGTCAAAGCGTGGATTGTCGGCGGGATTCGATGCAGCAGCAGGTGCAACTGCGATGATCGTCGCAGTAGGCATTCCTGGCGCTGCTCTGCTGGCTTATATTAATCGCAAAAGAATTTCCACACTTTGCCGCACAGCTCACGAAGTAGGGCATGGCGAGCTCTCCAAGCGGCTTCCTGTCTCGACCCGGATGGACGACATTGATGTGCTGTCGACAGAAGTGAACGTGGCACTGGCTCGTCTCGAGGCAAGCGTTCTCGCCATGAAGCAGGTCACCACAGATGTCGCGCACGATCTGAGAACCCCCATCGCTCGTACTTTTCTAGTTCTTAACGATGCCCTGCAGCTCACCAACACTCAAGAGATAAAGGCAGGTATTGACCTGGCACTCTCTGAGCTACAGTCTATTGCCAACACTTTCGACGCGCTTCTTCGAATAGCGCAGATCGAAGCTCGCAATCGCACTACAAATTTTATCTACTTCGATCTTAAAGCCCTGGCGCTTGAACTCTACGAGGCCTACGAGGCTATTGCTATCGAATCTGGCTACAGCCTTTCAATTATCGTCGAGGAAGCTGACTGCTTTATACTCGGTGATCCGGCGCTTATACGGCAATTGCTAGCAAATCTACTGACAAATTCGCTGAGACACACCCCAGCTGGTACCACGATCTCGTTGGAAGTTCAGCGTGAAGCGGATACAATCCGCCTAACCGTCTCCGATGATGGCCCGGGTATACCCGAGGAAGAGCATGAAAAGGTCTTTGAGCGATTTTATCGTCTTGAGAAAAGCAGGACCACATCCGGCTCTGGGCTGGGTCTCAGTATGGTCAAAGCAATCGCAGAGCTTCATGGCGCGCGACCACAAATTGTTCACTGCCCACACGGACTAAAAGTAGGTATCACTTTCACAAGCGTTGATACAGATTGAAAGAACTGACGCGTCCGAGAGGAAACCTATTTCTTAGGGTTATGCTTATGAATTCTTATAGCAGACGCATGAGACGCAGTCTTCGACCGATAGTCGTTCGGCGAGCAAGACGGTCTCTGACCTTTATTGCAGTCTTGCTATTCCTCTTTTTCGGGCTCATACTGGTAATTCGTACATTATCTATGCACTAATCGAATGGGGTATCCGCCCGTACCATTACAATTCCTATTCATCGGCCGCCTCTCATGCCACCAAGAACCTGCCTCTTAACCTGATGATCGACTTTTTTTTCTTGCAGCAGGAACCTTCCCCCATGGGAGAGTTGTTTCTCAGGTATCGTGTCGTATCCAAGAGGTTGATGAATGTCCTACAAGCGATTCTTTGCAATGATCACCGTCTCGACGGTGGTCATGTTTGGCCTGATGTATCTTAACACATTCTCTGCAGACCACCTATTTTTCAGCGAAACAAGGTCGTTTGCGGCTCTCTACATGGGAGCAAGCATGGCGGTCATCATGTTGTTATTCATGCTCGGAATGTATAGTAATCGGCGCGCCAACATAGCAATTTTCGCCGTAAGCGCCGTGGTTTTTGCGGGGTCGCTGTACCTCCTTCGCAGCCAGGTGACGGTTGACGATGTGGATTACATGAAGGCGATGATACCACACCACTCCATCGCAATCTTGACTTCTGACCGAGCAAAGATTGTGGATCCAAGAGTCCGAAAACTTGCCGACGGCATCATTGAGGCTCAAAAGCGAGAAATTGCTGAGATGAAGGCTCTTATCCAAGAGCTTGAAGGCGGCCCGGGGGCTGCGCCGAACGTCGACTGACCAGTGCCGTTTAGCTGCCCGACGAATAAGCTCCAGGGGTGGCGTCGCCTTAACCGAGTTTGGGATGCGGTAGTCTCTTCGACCTGAACTTCACGCATCAATCGACAAAGCGATTTCCCGCCAGGTCGAGATGGCGTGAGTGCGAAGCTGGCGATGGTCTGCGGCGGTCAAGTCTTTGCGGTGAAGAAGGAAGAGATTGGCGATCTGGCCGTGAGTGGAGACGAAACGCTGACATTGCCGCGCGGACTTGAAGCGCATCATGCGCCGCTCTCGTCGTCGCACAGCAAGATGGGAATTTTCAGCCTGGTTGTTCAATCCCTTGTGCGAGCGATGTTCGACCTTCGGCATCAAATCCGCCTTCGCAGCCGAATAGGAACGCAGCTTGTCGGTCAGCATCTCGCGCGGGGCGATACCTTGACCCTTGAGCAGTTTGCGCATCAGACGCAAGGCTGCTGCCTTGTTCCTTCGGCTTTGCAAGAGGGCGTCGAGAACGTAGCCGTTGGCATCGACGGCGCGCCACAGCCAGTATTTCTTTCCCTTGATCGTCACCACCATCTCATCGAGCTGCCACTTGTCGGCAAACTGGCCTCGTGAGCGGCGTCGGAGCTGATTGGCGAACTTCAAGCCAAATTTCGCCGCCCATTCCGAGACGGTCTGGAATGAGACGTTGATGCCGCGCTCGGCCAACAGATCTTCGACGTCGCGTAAACTGAGCGGAAATCGGAAATACAGCCAGACCGCATGGGTGATGATCTCGGCAGGAAAGCGGTGGCGTCTGAAGTGGGCGGCAGGGAATTCGGTCATGACAATCCGAATATCAAGTCGGCTAAAACAGGCGGTTAAGGCGACGCCACCCCCGCGCAAGATCTTCGTCAATTCCATGAGCGATCTGTTCCACGAACAGGTCAGCGACGACTTCATTCGCGATGTATGGCAAATCATGCGTGAGACGCCGCACCACAACTATCAGATACTCACGAAACGGCCAGAGAGAATGGCCGATCTGGTGGCCAGCAAGATAGGCGAGGTTCTGCCCAACGTGTGGCTTGGGACCAGCATCGAAAACGCTGCTGTAGCCGAACGGATCGAGCATCTGCGGAAAGCGCCTGCTGCGATCCGCTTCATATCATTCGAGCCTCTGATCGACGCCGTCGGCACCATCGACCTCAGTGAAATCCATTGGGCAATCGTGGGCGGTGAAAGTGGGAAATCCGCTCGTCCCATCCGTGAAGAATGGATCGATGAAATCTACACCAATTGCCAAACGGCAGGGACGGCGTTCTTCTTCAAGCAGTGGGGTACATGGGGCAAGGACAACAAAAAGCGGTCAAAAAAGGCAAACGGACGCGAGTATCGAGGCCGAACTTGGGATGAGATGCCGATAGCGCCTCAGCCGGCCGCATAAGAACAGGGGACTTGGGGGCGAAATGACGAGGAAACAGTACGAAGGGCCGGATGGCGCAAAACTTGAAGACCACTCCAAACGCAAGCATAAGATCCTGCGTGAATACGTCTTCGACTATCTGACTGTTCGCTGCAAGCTTCCCCAGCGCGAACGCTTTCGGCTTGCTATCGTCGACGGTTTCGCAGGCGGTGGCCGCTACCAATGCGGCTCCCCTGGCTCGCCGTTGATCTTCATCGAAGAATTGAAGCGCGCAGTGGAAGCAGTAAACACTCATCGCACGGTGCAGGGCCTGGGCATGATTGAGGTCGAATGCCTGCTGATCTTCAACGACGCCAGCCTTGATGCCGTCGAGCTTCTGAAGGGGCATGTCGCGCCGATGCAGGCTGACATCGCCGCAACGTGCCCGAGGCTGCATCTGCGCGTCGAATACCTCAACGAGTTCTTTGAAGTCGCCTATCCCCGGATCAAGGGCCTTCTTGAACAGGGCCGATATAAAAATGTCCTGTTTAATCTCGACCAGTGCGGTGACAGTCACGTCAATCGCGAAACGATTATTGACATCATGCGCTCGTATGCATCGGCGGAGATTTTCTACACCTTCATGATCAGCTCTTTGTTGGCCTTCCTCAAGAAGGACCAGCCGGACCAGCTAACGAAGCGGCTTGATTACCTTGGTATCAAGGGCACCGACATCACGTCCCGGAACGACGTTGTCATGCGATATGGCCCGGCGTGCTTACTCCGAACCCGTACATCGCTTGCACGCCTAGAGCTTGGCCTTCGCGAAAACGTCGACCAATTCATCAAACTTTCGTCGCTGAACCTCCGCATTGCCCGAGATGATCGCTTCTTCAACGCAACAAGCCGCATGGGCCTTCAGCACTTGAGTTTCGACCTTCGAGAGAGCGGCTTTTACTGCATGAAGCTGATGAAGGATTTCGATGCAATAACGCTCATCCTCCACCATCTGACCGACGCCGCGGACCTGTCCGGCAATTCGGTTAAGAGAGGTCAGAATACTGCTCCTGTCTTTGTCGCACATGCCAATACCCCTACATGGTATGGGTACTGAACTCTCGAAACGCTGGTCGGTTCCGAAGGGCGTGCAACTTCTGTCTCGAACTCTTGACCACCAGCAGCGCGTGCCCACGCATACGAGATCACGGACGGGAGCTTTGGGGCCGAGCCAGAACTTAATCCACATCAAAGATTCACGGTGCTCGGCAGCGCATGCTGGGATCAACAGCAAATCGCCTGGACGCCACATCTATACGCATCACCCCCGGAGACTGCACCATGGATAGCGAGGTTCCTGCATACGGCCTTTGGTCATTGGTAATTCTCAACTCAGCGGTCTTCATTTTCTTCGCATTTTCATTCTTCAAACCCTCGACAACCCGCGATTGGCGATCGTTCGGGGCCTTTAGCGCCTTCATCGTCGCGCTATTCGCCGAGATGTACGGGTTTCCCTTGACGATATTTCTCGTCTCGGGCTGGCTGCAGTCGCGCTATCCCGGCATCGATTGGTTCTCGCACGATGCCGGGCATCTTCTGGAAGAACTTTTTGGCTGGCGCTCCAATCCACATTTCGGACCGTTCCACATAGCGAGCTTTGTCTTCATCGGCGGGGGATTCGTTCTCATCTCGGCCGCCTGGAAGGTGCTGTATGAAGCTCAGCGCACTCGGATACTTGCCACGAGCGGGCCATATGCTTGGATTCGTCATCCGCAGTACGCCGGCTTCGTGCTCGTCCTGTTCGGCTTTCTCCTGCAATGGCCCACACTGCTGACCCTGGGAATGTTTCCTTTCCTGGTCGTCATGTACTGGCGCCTCGCTCGTTTTGAGGAGCGGCAGGCAATTGCGGAGCATGGCGGCGAATATGAGCGGTACATGCGGGATGTCCCCGGCTTCATCCCTCGCTTTCTTGGCCCGCCGGCCGATAAAGCACGCCCCTAATTGCCGGCCTGACCTATCCACCTTCCGCCATTGCTGAAGGACGCGACGGCGCTAGATCACGAAAAAGGTAGAGCAAAATGACACATAGAACTTCTGTTCGCGTCGCGGTGAACGGTTTCGGCGTTATTGGCAAACGTGTCGTGGACGCGGTGCTTCGACAAGAGGACATGGAGCTCGCAGGTGTGTGCGATGTCGTCGGCGACTGGCGTTTGCGAACCCTCAGCCAAAAGGACGTCACCCTGTACGGTGCCTCGGAAGAAGCTGTTCTCAGCCTGAAGGACGCGGGGTTTGAGGTTTCTGGCACGCTCGATCATCTCCTTGACAAAGCCGACATCGTTGTCGATTGCACTCCGAAGCACGTCGCCGCAGCAAACGTCGAGCGTTACAAATCTCGCCGCATCAAGTTCATTGTCCATGGCGGCGAAAAGCATTCGGTCACAGGCCATTCCTTTGTCGCCGAAAGCTCCTTCGCCAGTGCGGTCGGACGTGATGCGACCCGCGTCGTGTCGTGCAACACCACGTCTATCGTCCGAACGCTGACCGCTCTGAAGCAGGCAGGTCTGCTGAAGCGCGCTCGCGGCACCTTGCTGAGACGGGCAACGGACCCTTGGGAAAGCCACCTTGGCGGCATAATGAATACGCTCGTTCCCGAGCCCGAGATACCTAGCCATCAGGGTCCAGATGCCCAGAAAGTCGACCCGGATCTGGATGTCGTGACCATGGCCGTGAAGGTGCCGGAGACAATTGCACATCTGCACTACTGGTCGGTGCAGCTCACGCGAAATGCGGAGAAGGAGGAAGTCCTTGACGCATTCCGCGCGTCGTCCCGGATAGCTCTGGTACGAACGGCCGACGGCCTGAACCGCCCCGGGTTTGCCGGAGGCTCCAACTTCCAAATAGGATGGAGCCATGACGAGCAAAACGACGAACAAGTTTTCCCCTGAGGTGCGCGAGCGTGCCGTGCGGATGGTGTTGGATCACGAAGCTGATCATTCCTCCCGCTGGACTGCCTGCCAGTCGATCTCCGCCAAGATCGGCTGTTCGGCGCACACTCTACTGGATTGGGTAAAGAGGGCCGAGATCGATGCCGGCAGGAGGGCCGGCTTGCCGACGGACACGGCCGAGAAGATAAAGGCTCTTGAGCGGGAGAACCGCGAGCTCCGGCAGGCCAATGAGATCCTGCGCAAGGCGAGCGCTTATTTTGCCCAGGCGGAGCTCGACCGCCCATTCAAACGATGATTGCGTTCATTGACGATCACCGCGAGGCGCATGGGGTCGAGCCGATCTGCAAGGTGCTGCCGATCGCCCCATCGACGTACCACGATCATGTCGCCAAGCGCACTGATCCCGCGAAGCTGTCGGCGCGGGCGAAGCGGGACCTGGAGCTCAAACCGGCGATCGAACGCGTCTTCGCCGAGAACTTCGAGGTCTATGGCGCGAGGAAGGTCTGGCGGCAGATGGTGCGGGAGGGCTTCAATGTCGCGCGCTGCACGGTCGAGCGGCTGATGGCCGATCTCGGCCTTCACGGTGTTGTTCGTGGCAAGCCGATCCGCACGACGGTGCAGGACAAGGCCGCGCCGTGCCCGCTTGACCATGTGAATCGGGTCTTCCACGCGCCGGCTCCGAACAAGCTCTGGCTCTCGGATTTCACCTACGGTGCGCCTCGCCCCAGTCGGGGAGGCATATGACTGGAATGCAAAAGAGAAAGGAGGATGTGAGTATTTGCCTGCCCTCTGCTGTAAGGGGGCATGAGCCCAAGCGGCGGTGACCTGCTGTC
>NZ_JACBFT010000029.1:0-21761 GCF_021401195.1 Shinella sp. NM-101
ACGTCGCATTACCATGACGTTGCTATGGCCATGGGCCAAGCTTGAACAGAGAGCCGTATGCGCTGAAAGGTGCACGTACGGTTCGGGGAGGAGAAGCGCATCTGCGCTTCTTACTCCACTCCGGACCGCCGAGGGCTTCGCCTATCTCGCGGTCGTCATCGATCTCTATTCCCGCCGGGTTATCGGTTGGGCAATGCAGAGCCGTCAAACCACGGACGTCGTGCTGCAGGCGCTGCTCATGGCGGTCTGGCGGCGCAAGCCGAAGGGCGAGGTGCTGATCCACTCGGATCAGGGCTCGCAGTTCACCAGCATGGACTGGGCCTCGTTCCTCAAACACCACAATCTGGTTCACTCGATGAGCCGCCGCGGCAATTGCCATGACAACGCAGTGGCTGAGAGCTTCTTCAATCTTCTGAAGCGGGAGCGGATACGTCGCAGAACCTACCGTTCACGCGACGAAGCTCGTCAGGACGTGTTCGACTACATCGAAATGTTCTACAACCCGAAACGCAAACACGTCAGAAACGGGATGCTGTCGCCCGTCGAGTTCGAACGCTTGCAGAAAACATAGACCCGAGGGTGTCTACGAAACTCGGGGCTATTCAGCCTGCAGGAAAGTTCTCCGCGATCATCCGCAAGGTTTCGGATCACGTTCGGCTCGATCCAGCGGCCAAGCTGACCTTTGAAGTTAGTGACGGAAATCGACCGATGGCCCTCTACTGCGCATCGTCGCCGCGCATGGCCGGGGACAAAATCGAGGTGACGTTGGCCGCAAGACCGGCAAGCTGCAAACCCCGTGACCGGTGGTTAGTCGAGAAGGCTGCTGCAACAAATTCTTGCTGCGGCCTGCACCGACCAGTTCTAAGTGTTGCGCCTGAAAAGCGCTCTTGAAGGGATATGAACTCACGAAACCTACACAACTGTAGCTATCTCGACCAGGGATTGATCACCTTTAGTCCGGCAGCCTCGAAAGGGCGTGTGTCGCGAGTTGCGATCGCGAGGCCGTTTGCTGCCGCAATGGCCGAAATGTAACCGTCGGCCGTACCGATCGCTTTCCCAGCTATTCGAGCGCGTGCCATCAGTTCGGAAAAAAACTGAGATGCAGCCAGATCGAAGGACAGGATGCGATCGGAAAAGTGGGGCAGCACTTCATCCTCAAGGCGATCGCGAAGGATAGCTTGCCGTTTCCCCGAGGGCATCGCAGCGATCCCAAAGCGAAGTTCGGCAATCGTTATTGCCGAGAGGAACAGCGTTTCGATAGCTTGATCGTCCAACCAGGCGACTACGGCCTGATCGGGAACTGGCTTCCAAGGTTCGGATATTAGATTGGTGTCCAGCAAGATCATTCGAAGGTCATTGGTTCAACAGGTGTTTTGTCGCGACTTTTCTGCAGGGCTTCAATGTCGCTGTCGGAAAGCTCGGCGTCGCGACCAATAGCCGTCAGCAACGAACCGAGCTTCACCCGTTCAGGAGGACGAACAGCGGCTTCAATAATGTCACGAATCTCGGCTTCGGTGCTCCGGCCATGGTGAGCCGCTCGCACCCTCAGAGCACGATGCGTTTCGTCAGAAAGGTTTCGAACGGTGACTGCCGGCATTGATATCAACTCTACAGAAATGATGGCTGTGACATCAAAATATGAAAAACGCAGCAAAACTTCAAGAGGCTCAATAACGGAGCACCCTGATTGTTGAGAAACACCGCTGCGGGAACACGAATGCAGATTGTGCGGGTGACTCCGTATTAGTTCGATGAAATTTCTATGAGAGGCATGGCATGACGGAGGCCCATGTTCTCGACAAGAAAGTCGCCAAATGCGCGGATCAAGTAAGATGTGAACCTCGCCGATTATGGGCGGGAGCTTCATAAGCTAGACATCATCAGCCGTCTTCGCGACCGGTGCGCCGGCTAACTTGCAACGCTTGAGACACGCGGCAGCGGGATGTCGGTGGCGGCTAGCAAGAGAGGCTGCATCGGCAGCCTCTCCCGTTTGCAATAATTCTTATGCGGACAAGCGCCCGCCACCGGAGCGCGACCGGATCATCCACGGCATGACACCTGGAGATTTCACCAGAATGCCCTTCTTCTCTCCAAAAGAGCGAATTGCATTGCGTCCAGTCTTTACGGGTTTATGACCGTCGAAGGCCATGTAGCAGGTTTTCAATGCCGCGTCGTGAACGATGTCACGATCTCTTTCAGGCCATTCTTCCAAAAAATCGATGGCGTCTTCCAGGCACGTTATCTCTCGGATCAGTTCCCTGCGTTCCCTCAGATATACGGGTCTATCAAATACCTTCGAGTTCATCTCTACCTCACTGAAAACGTTGGTGATCAACAAGGGTGGTGTCGGGATCGAGCACCGAGCGAAGATGTATTTTTGCAGGTTTTCAGTTTCAAGATCAGTCTCAGCAGGTCGTCAGGATCGCGCCCAGCGTCGCCGCCGTCAGCGCAGACAGTGCCCCCGGATCGCGATAGGCCGCGAGAAAACCGACAAACTGCGTCACCATGATGAGAGGACCAGGCGTCGTCTCGGCCATGCCAAGGCCGTCTAGCATTTCACCCGGACGAAGCCAGCCGTAGTGTTCCACCGCAGCCTGGGCGACGTAGGCGAGCACGGCATAGGCGCCCCCGAAGGTTACGACGGCCATCTGGCTGAAGAACAGGCCGACCTTCGAGAACACGTTGTTCCAGCCGAGCGTGAGAACCAGCGCGGCGACGGGAATGAGCCAGAGCGCCGCCAGAGCGCCGGAGGTCTTGAGCGACCAGGCGAGATTGGGCCTGGCGTGATGCGGGATATCCTCGCCGAGAACGGAATCCCTGTCTTCGAGTATCTTGCCCGATCCCGACTTGTGCCCACCGCCTGCCTTGAACGCGGGAAGCCCTGTCAATCCCCCGATGTAGCCGACAAGCCCGGCCGCGACGATGATCAGCGGAAAGGGCACCTGCAGGAAGAAGATGGCGAAGAAGGCCGCCGCCGCCATGGCGACCATGACCTTGTTTTTCAGCGCCCGGCCGCCGATCCGGAAGACCGCCTGGACGACCACGGCGAGGACCGCGCATTTCAGTCCGAAGAACAGCCCCTCGATTGCGGTAACGTCGCCGAAGATCACATAGATGTAGCTGAGCGCCATGATGGCGAGAAAACCCGGCAGAACGAACAGCAGGCCGGCGATCATGCCGCCCTTGGTCTTGTTGAGAAGCCAGCCGATATAGATGGCGAGCTGGTGGGCTTCCGGCCCCGGCAGCAGCATGCAGTAGTTGAGCGCATGCAGGAAACGGTGCTCGCCCACCCAGCGCTTCTCGTCGACGACGATGCGGTGCATCACGGCAATCTGGCCGGCCGGGCCACCGAAGCTGAGCGCGGCCACACGTGCCCATACCTTCACGGCTTCGGAGAGCGGAACGATGTCTTCGCCGGGTACATCCAGGCGGACGCTGGTCTTTGCAAGGTCGGTCATGGTGTTCACGCCTTCCTCGGGTTGGGCCAGTTGTGCGTCTCGTCGGTCGCGTCCCGGCACCATCTGTAGAAGGCATCGTAGAACGTCATGCCCGCCGCGAGCTGTTCGAGATCGTCGTTGAACATGCGCGACAGGCCGAGCGAGGCGGCAAGCAGCCCCGGCACTTCGGGGGCAAGGTCGGGTCTCGACGTATCGGCTCCCCGGACGATCGTCGCGAGGCGGAGCATGGGGTCGGTTACCAGGCCGAACTCCTCGACCATGACGTCGAAGGTGCAAAGCTCGCCGCGGTGGCTCCAGTAGACCGCCTCGATGTCAAAGGGCGTGGCGTTGAAGCGATCGGCGACAGCGGCGACCTCGGCGGCAGGCACGAACAGGAAGACCGCGGACGGGTCGACGAAGCGCCGGATCAACCAGGGACAGGCGATACGGTCGATCTTCGGCCGCGCGCGGGTTTGCGAAAGCCTCGGCGCGTCAATGATCGCGGACGACGACCGGCTTTCGATATCGGTGAACGTGGATGACAGCGTGGTAGAGGCCGACGTTTCTGTCAGCCTCGGGCTCATCGTGACAGAATTGGTGATCAACGCGCTCAAGCACGCCTTCCCGGGGCAACAGATCGGCACGATCGTCATCGACTATTGCTCGACAGGCAGCGACTGGACGCTTTCCGTCGCTGACGACGGCATCGGTATGCCGACCGGCAGCCTTGCCCCAAAATCTGGCCTGGGGACCGGCATCGTAGAAGCGCTTGCCAGGAACCTGGAGAGTGAAATCCAGGTGAGCGACGCAAATCCCGGCACCGCCGTGATCATCAGGTACCGAGGAAACGCGCGCCGCCAAACCTAACTTCCAGCCGCCGCCTCGGAACGTATCTACAATTGGAACGCTCTATCAGGGAGCGGACAGGCTTCGCTTCAAACGATGCCCTGATGAGGCTCAGATGTTCAACGGCAAGGCGGTCATCCTCGTGGTCGAAGACAGTGCACTCATCCGGATGAGCGCCGTCGATCTGGTGCTATCTGCCGGTTACGAGGCCCTTGAGGCCCGGGACGCCGACGAGGCCATTCGCATCCTTGAAGCGAGAGCGGACATCGACCTGGTGTTCACGGATGTACAGATGTCAGGAACGATGGACGGCATCAAACTGGCGCACTACATCCGCGATCGATGGCCGCCGGTGAAGTTGATCGTCGCGTCCGGCCAAGCAATCATCGAAGACAGCACCCTGCCAACGGGTAGCCGGTTCTTCGCGAAACCCTACGAAGATCACGCAATCGCAGACGCGATTGCCCGTATGCTGTCGAGCCCATAGGGAGACCCGTGCATCCCGGAGGCACATCCACACAACAAACCCGGCACCTTCGACTGAGAAAATTGCCGGCTCCATCCTTCTTTCGTTAAAACTGCGAGCGATCCGAAGACCGCCCGTTCAAAGGATCGCGGATTTGATTACTTGGCCAGATGCCAAACGCCCCCGACGCCGTCGCCATTGGCTTCACCGGCCTTCTTGTCCTCGGCATATGTGTAGAGCGGCTTGCCTTCATAGGCCCACATCTCCATGCCGTCCGCCGCTTTGACCAGCGACCATTCTCCTTCCGCCTTGGCGTTCGCGGCAGCGTGGAATGCCGGCCATTTCTTCAGGCAATCCGCATCGCAGTTGGATTTGCCTTTGGCATCCTTGTCGAAGGTGTAGAGGATCATCCCCTTTTCGTCGGCCAAGGCCTTGCCCATTTTGGTGTCGACCATCTTGGCAGGCTCGGCTGCGAAAGCCGACCCGCCCAGAGCAGACACCAGGCCGATCGCAATCAACATCGTTCTCATGATATTCTCCAATTCGGGAGTGCCGGCGGAATGCCAGTAGCGCCCGATTTAACGAGGAGAAACCCAACAAGGGTGGAAGAGGTTCCATTTGGAATCACCCAATCGGGCCGATCAAAAACGGCATCGGGCGTTGAAAATTTGAACCGGCCCAACTGCCGTCACCCCGCCTCCGCCTGACGCCACGCCGCGATGGGTGTTTTTTCCGCCCTGCCGTTTTCGACGGCGAGCACGCTGTCGAAGAAATCGGCGCCGCTCGCGGATCGTATGGGCGAAACGTCGTGCATGACGGCGATCACCGTCGCCTCCGGGCAATGATCCCTGATCGCCTGATGGAAAGCGTATACGGCCTGGGTATCGAGCGCGCTCGTTGCCTCGTCGAGAAACAGGAGGCCGGGCCGGAGCAAAAGGATCCTGGCAAGGACGAGCTTCTGCTTTTGGCCTCCGGACAGGAGCAGGTCCCAGCTTTGGCCGTCGCGGCCATCCTTCAGGAGTTCGTCGATGAGTTCGCCGAGCCCCGCCTCGTGCAACGCCACCGCGACACGCGTATCCGGGTAGTCCTCGGCCGCATCCGGAAGACAGACGAGATCCTTCAAGGATACGGCCTGAAGCTTGACGTCCTGGGCGGCATACAGCGTCCTGACATGCCTCGGCATTGCGATCGTGCCACGCCCATGCGCCCATAGACCGTTGATCGCCTTGAGAAGCGAGGTCTTGCCGCTCCCCGATTCGCCAACAACCAAGGTCCATTCGCCCGGCAGGAACCGTAGATCGGCGGCGGCCAGAAAAGGAAGATCGGCGCCCGCATGCAGAAGTTCGATCCGCCGAAGAGCGAGGCCGAGCGCGGAATCCTGCTTGGTATACTGGAATTCGTACAGCCCGGTTTGCGAATAGAACGCCTCGGGCCGCTGAACGGTTTCGATCGCCTCCGCGAGATCGGTTATGCGGCGGGCGTTCGCCCTGAGCGTCGCAATGTCGGGCATGACGTGAATAAACCACGAGCACTCGTTGATGAGTGCATTCGCCAACTCGGCACCCGTAACGTAGTGCTGCAGGCTGACCTTGTTGTCCATGTAGGGAAGCAGGCCCGGCGCATAGGCGACGATCCGCGAGCCGATGAAATTGTGGACGAGCTCGAACCCCAAATAGCCGGCAGTCACCCGGTTCAGGCTGGCCCAGGTTTTGTCGATGTCGAGATACCGACGCGCATTGACGACCTTCTGGGCCCTTTCGCCATGTAGGACGGCAACATGGAAGCTGCGATGCAGCAGGGTGTTCAGTTCGGCGCGGTAGCTGCCCTCGGCCCATTGCATACGCACCGACAGGCGCTGGAGGATCCCGCCGAGTTTCGCGGCGACGACGGTGTTGAGCGACACGTATATCGCGACCGCCGCGAAGGCCAAACATGCGCTGCCATAGCTGCCCAGGAACGCGAGCCCTCTGACATGGCTCGACATCTCGATGAGCTTGCTGCCGACGAAGCCAAGGGACAGCACGACGCCGGCAATGCCCATCGCGAGCCCGATTGCGCCCCCGGTCATGCCTTTGATCGATTCCTGGACGCGTTGATCGACATTGTCAGGCGCGGGGGTAGCCGATCCGGCCGCGTCGGATCCGAATTGCTGAAGATGGAAATGCGTGTGGTTGGTATCGAGCAGGGCTTCGTTGAAGCGTCGGTCGAGCCATTCGCGCCACTTGCGGTGGAGCGTGGTCGAAAAGAAATGGCGGACTGCCGTGAAACACACGTCCTTCATGATCGCGATCGCGGCAAGCGTTGCCGCTGTTGTCAACAGGGCCGTGGGCGTGGTGGGTGTGGTCGGATGGTGGAAATTGGCGATCCGGTTGATCAGTTCGCCCGAGGTGACAGCGAACCAGACGCTGGCCTGGGCGGACAATGCCGTCAGCACAAGGATGGCGCATGTCAGTCCCCAGGCCTCGCGCCAGCTTTCGGAAAACCAGTAGGCGCGCATCAGGCCCCAGAAGCTGCGCATTGACGAAACCGGGCTTGTGTGGCCGCGCGTCTCGCCGCCGATCATCCTTCTGACGGATGAGCCTATTCGCCGGGCATGACTGCGCATGGCGACTTCATCTCCCCGAACCGATGCAAGCAGAAATCTGGCGCAGGCGCCGCAGTTGTCAAATCGAGACGACGAGCCGAGCGCCGAGACCTTGAGGCTCGCTCACATGAATACCCCCGCCTGCCGTCAGGCCATCGTTGCTTGCCGCCCCGACAATGTGTCGATCTCCACGCGATAGAAGACCGGCCGCGTTCGCGCATCCGGATGCGCAACCCCTGCAGGCTTGTAGGCGCCCGGTTCCCACCAGTTGCCGCGCTCCTGCAGGAGCTGCCAGGCGCGCATATGTTCGCCATGGTCCTTTTCGTCGTCAGGCAATTCCCGATAGAGGCCCTCCAGAAGGACGCTTTTCCATTCCTCCGAGGTCACCAGCTGTTCGACCTGCACGCAGACGCGCGGATTGAAGCGAAGGCTGTCGATCTTCTTTCCCGGCAGTGAAAAACTGTAGAAGACGCGTTTCTGATAGACGTAGCGGATCGGCACGACATAGGGCCGGTTACCGGAGATACATCCCAGATGGCCGATGGAGTTCGTCGAGAGCGTGGCCTCGCATTCCGCCCTTGTCATATCCCGCAAAATCACTTCGACCTCCCGGCATGGCTGCCATGGAAAGCGGGGCGATGGACGTCCGCCGCCTGCAATCGATTTTGCGCCTTTTCAGGCGTTGTGGCAAACAGCGGCAACACGGCGGGTTTGCTCTGGAACAAGGGCGGTCATGGAGCGTTGAGGTGAAGTGAAGTGCCGTCCGCACATGCCACCTACGGCAAGACGATCACGAGCACTCACCGGAGCCTGTCATGGACATCACCACCCTTGTTATCATCCTCCTTGTCGTCGTTCTCTTGGGCGGCGGCTTTTATGGCCGTGGGCGCTGGTATTGAGCCACATCGTTCCCTATGCCCGGCCTGCGCTAGCGAGCCGGGCAATCCAGCCTCGAACACCAAGCTCGCCGTTTGTACCGTGATAAATTCTAGGCGGACGCGACTTTCGAGCTTCATCGACAGCTCATTCAACCAGCACCAGAACATGCCTGTCACCATCCACGGGCAAACGTATCGGGCCGCCGGCGTGGGGCAATGAAGAGCCGTCCAACGTCGCGGAGGGTGGTTGATCGGAAGCCCGTCTGACCTCGATATTGTAGCAAGTGTCTCCCAATTTGACCGTCACCTCGACCTGCAGCCATGATGCCGGCAGGCAAGGGTCCATCACGAGCACTCCGCCTTCCCGGCGCAGGCCGAGGATGCCCTCGATGCCGGCACGGTACATCCAGGCGGCGGAGCCGGTGTACCATGTCCAGCCGCCGCGCCCGATATGCGGCGCGACCGAATAGACGTCGGCGGCCACCACATAGGGTTCGACCTTGTAGCGCAGTACTGCCTCCGGCGTGCCTGCATGGTTGATCGGGTTGAGGAGCGCGAAGAGATCGTGTGTCTTGTCGCCCTCCCCCAGCCGGGCGAAAGCGAGGATCGCCCACATGGCAGCGTGGCTGTACTGGCCGCCGTTCTCACGCAGGCCCGGCGGATAGCCCTTGATGTAACCCGGGTCACGCGGAGTTGCGTCAAAAGGTGGTGTGAAGAGAAGGGCAAGCCCCTCCTCTTGGCGGATCAGATGGCGCTCCAGCGACGCCATGGCGGCGGCGGCGCGGGCGGGATCGGCAGCGCCGGATAGAACCGCCCAGGTCTGGGCGATGCTGTCGATCCGGCATTCGTCATTGTCCTTCGATCCCAGCCATGAGCCATCATCGAAGGTGGCGCGCCGGTACCAGGCCCCGTCCCAGGTTTCCTGTTCAATGGAAGCCTTGAGATTCTCTGCATGCGCCTTCCAGTGTGCGGCTCGTTCGGGGTCGCGGCTCTCCGCAAGCGGCGCGAACAAGTCGATTGTGCCGATCAGCATCCAGCCGAGCCAGACGCTTTCCCCTTCACCGCCCTCGCCGACCCGGTTCATGCCGTCGTTCCAGTCGCCGGTGCCAATCAGGGGCAGGCCATGACGGCCGGTGAGCGTGACGGCCTGGTCGAGGCCACGGGCGCAATGCTCGAAGAGAGAGGCGGTTTCACCGGAAGGCGTCGGCTGGAAGAAGACATCGTGTTCTCCTTCGCCGAGGACGGGTCCATCCAGGAACGGAATGACCTCATCGAGGATCGCCGCGTCTTCGACCGTTCCGACATAGGTCGCGGTGGCGAAGGCGAGCCAAACGCGGTCGTCGGAAATCCGCGTGCGAACACCCGCGCCCGAATGGGGCAGCCACCAATGCTGCATGTCGCCTTCCGCAAACTGCCGCCCGGCGGCCCGCAGGATGTGCGCCCGCGTCTCCTCCGGTAGAGCGAAGGCCAGCGCCATACCGTCCTGCAACTGATCACGGAAACCATAGGCACCGCTTGCCTGGTAGAAGGCCGAGCGCGCCCAGATGCGGCAGGCGAGCGTCTGGTAGAGCAGCCAGCCGTTCAGCATGATATCCATCGCCCGGTCCGGCGTCCTGACCTGCACGGTCTGCAGAAGCGTCTGCCAATGCGTCGTCACGTCGGCAAGAACCGCGCCGAGATCGGCGGCGCGGTAGCGGGTGATCAGCGCGCCGGCCTCCTCTGCCGAAGCGGCCTCGCCAAGAAAGGAGACGAGTTCGATGCTCTCGCCCGGGTCGAGATCGATCGTGCATTGCAATGCGGCGCACGGATCGAGACCCGCGCCGACCTTGGCGCCGAGGGGCTTTCTTCTTGTAAGCGCCGCCGGTCGCGCGGAGCTGCCGCCCCGCCCGAGGAATTCCGCGCGGTCGCCGGTCCATGCGGTCTGCCGGCCGCCGAGATCGGCAAAGGCGATGCGACCGGGAAAACCCATGGCCGATCGATTGCTGGCGAAGATCGCCCCCGTCCCGGCATCGAGAGATGTTGCGATGAACGGCGCACTTGCACCGCGCAGGGTGCCGAGCACCCATTCGGCATAGCTCGTGACCGACAGGCGGCGCGGTCGGGACGAATGGTTGGTCAGCGTCAGCCGCGAAATGCGGATGGGATCGGCAAGCGGCACATAGGAGAGCAGGTCGCTTTCGATCCCGTGCGCCCGATGCGCGAAACGGCTATAGCCGAAGCCGTGACGCGCCACATACCGTCCGTTGTCCCGAATCGGCTGGGCCGTCGGGCTCCAGAGCTCCAGCGTCTCCTCGTCGCGGATGTACAGCGCCTCGCCGGAGGGGTCACCGACCGGGTCGTTGGACCATTGGGTGATCTGGTTCTCACGGCTGTTTTCCGCCCAGCTATAGGCGCTGCCGTCCGCCGACACTTGGAAACCGAAGGCGGGATTGGCGATGACGTTGATCCAGGGCATCGGGGTCGTGGCACCGTTTTCCTGCACGGTCACATATTCCGTGCCATTCTTGCCGAAGCCTCCCAGCCCATTGAAAAATTCCAGGTCTTCCGGTGACGTGACCATCTCGGCCGAGGATTTCGACGGAAAGCGTAGCGGCAACGGAGCCAGGCGGTCGCTGCCGGCGGAAAGCCTCGCCAGTTGATCGGCGATCAGGCCACGATGGGCGGACAGCACGACGCGCGCGGTGGCGTTCAGCAGGTTTTTCGTCTCCTGGTTCAGGAAATCGGCGCGCAGCACATGCACCGCGCCCTGCGCCGGCATGTCGCCGAAACGTGGGCGGGACTGGCTGGAGCGCACGGCGGCCTCCACGGCGTTCTGCAAGTCCTGCACATAGGAGGCGGCACGTTCGTTGACGATCACCAGATCGACGGCGAGCCGCTTGATGCGCCAGTATTCGTGCGCGCGCAGCATCTGGCGCAACTGCGGAAGGTCTTCGGCATCCTCGATGCGCAGGAGCACGATCGGCAGGTCGCCCGAGATGCCGTAGGGCCAGAGGCCGGATTGCGGGCCGGCACCGGCGAGAATGGCATTCGAGGCGGGGCGAAACCGTGCGTCGGCATAGAGGATCGGCGCGGCAAGGCGCTGGAAGTCCGCCGCCTCCTCAAGGTCCATGTCGAGATGGTGAAGCTGCACCTGCGCCTGGGTCCAGGCGAGCGTCTTCGCCCGCTCGAAGGCGCTCCTGTCGTGGTGCTTATCGATGCGTTCAAGAAGCTCTTCTCGCGATCGTGCGACGACCGTCCAGAAGGCAATGCGCGCCACTTTGCCAGGAAGCACCCGCACGCTGCGGCGTAGCGCGAAGATCGGATCGAGCACGGTTCCCGCGGTGTTGGACAGTGCCTGCCCGTCATGAATGGCGGCGGCCGTGGCGATGGTGCGGCCGCGGCCCAGGAAACGGGCGCGATCGGATTCGTATTGCGGATCGGCAATCGTATCGCCCTCGACCACGGTGAAGTGGGCCGCCCAGATCTCCGCCTCCGAGGGCGTGCGGCGGCGGCGCGTGGCGATGAGCGCGCCGTATTCGGCCAAATGCTCGGTCTCGACGAACATCTTGGCGAAGGCGGGATGCGCGTTGTCGGTTGCCGGCGTGGCAAGCACCAGTTCGGCATAGGAGGTCAGCTCGATCTCGCGCGCCCGCCGCCCGCTATTGGTGAGGCAGATCCGGCGCACCTCGCCGTCATCTTCGCCGGAGACGATGACATCCATCTCCGTCGTCAGCGTCTCGTCATGGCGAATATATTGCGCGTGATCCTCGCCGAAGACCACCGAGGCCTCGGCCCTGTCGCCCGTTGCCAGGGGGGTGGGTGAAAAGACCGTGCCGGTCTGCATGTCCCTGAGGAAGATGAAGGCGCCGCAATCGTCGCGGGTCGCATCCTCGCGCCAGCGCGTGACGGCGATATCGCGCCAGCGGCTGTAGCCGCCGCCTGAGGCCGTCAGCATGACCGCATAGCGCCCGTTGGACAGGAGATGCGTTACCGGCGCGCCGGCGACGGGCAGCGACAGCCGGCGCACCGACGGCGCCGGGTTCAGCGAAATTCCTGCGGAGGCCTTGACCTCCTCGGCGCGCGGCCGGGCGATCGCCACATCGCGCGGCATGCGCTCCGACAGCAGGAGTTCGCTGGCCATGATCATCGGCTCACGGTGGAACCGCGCCCGCATACGCCCGTCCTGCAGGAGGACGGCGATGGCGACGATGGTCATACCCTGGTGGTGGGCCATATAGCTGCGGATGATCTCGACGCGGGCGTCTTCTGGCAGGCGGGCGCGGGTGAAGTCCAGAGCCTCGTAGAAGCCGTGCACGCCGCGCGCGCCAAGGGATTCGAGATGCCGGTAGTTTTCGAGCGCAGCATGGGGATCGACCATGGCGGCAAGGCCGGTGGCATAGGGGGCGATGACAATGTTGCCTGACAGCCCGCGCTTGAGGCCGAGCCCCGGCACGCCGAAGTTGGAATATTGATAGGTGAACTCGATGTCACGCGCATTGAAGGCGGATTCCGATATGCCCCAAGGCACGTGCCGCGACCGCCCATAGGCCTCCTGCCGTGCGACGATCAGCCTGTTCGTGTCGTCGAGCAGGCTTCCCGCCGGTGCGCGCATCACGAGCGACGGCATGAGATATTCGAACATCGAGCCCGACCAGGAGATCAGCGCCGAGCCGCTGCCGAGCGGCGTCGCCGCCCGGCCGAGGCGGAACCAATGGCGCGTGCTGATATCGCCCTTTGCGATGGCGAAGAAGCTCGCAAGCCGGGCTTCCGAAGCAAGAAGGTCGTAGCAGTTCGGGTCGAGCCCGTTGTCGGCGAGCGAATAGCCGATGGACAGGAGCTTCCTGTCGGGATCGAACAGAAAGGCGAAATCCATGTCGAGCGCCATGGTGCGGGCTGTGTCCGCAAGCGCCTGAAGCCGGGCTTTCACGGAGGCGGCATCATCGCGGAAGACCTGTCGGTCGCGCGCGGCCTGTGTGACGGATCGGGCGAGCGCGCCGATCCAGAACGTAAGATCGGCGGCCGTGCCGTCATCGGCAGGTGTTGCCTGCTCGGCCAGTTTCAAGGCCTTGTCAAGAAGCCGTGTCAATGCCGGTGTTGCGGCCTCGATGGATTGGGGGCCACGCACGAGGGCTTCAGCCTCGTCGAGAATGGCTGTCAGGCTGGCACCGGGATTGCCGGCCGTCTCGCCGAGAGCCATGCGGGCGAGCGCCAGCATATCACCGAAACCCTCCCCGTCTTCCGCCGGCGGCGTCCCGGCCCACTCCTCGCAGGCATTCGCAAACGCGATCAGGTGGCCGGCGAGATTGCCGCTATCGACGGAGGAGACATAGGCGGGAGCGAGGGTTCTGAGATCGCGCGTATCGTACCAGTTGAAGAAATGTCCGTTGAAACGATCAAGCCGCTTGAGCGTAGAGAAAGTCGCTTCCAACCGTTCAAGCGCTTCAAGGGTACCCACCCAGCCGAAGTCGCGCGCGGCGACCGTCGAGAGAAGATAGAGGCCGATATTGGTCGGCGAGGTGCGGTGGGCGATGGCGGGCAGCGGGGTTTCCTGGAAATTGTCCGGCGGCAGCATGTTTTCCAGCGGGGTAACAAAGGTCTCGAAGAACCGCCATGTGCGTCGCGCGACGAGCCGGAGTTCCGCCGCATCAGCATCCGAAAGCGCCCGGCCCGGCCGTGCTGTCGGCGACCGGCTGACCCAGAGCGCGATGGCGGGCGCGGCCGACCAGAGGAGCGCCAGCAGCAGAGCCAGAGGCCAGGCGGCCGGCGAAAACGCGACGGCAGCAGTGAGAAGGATCAGCGCGGTCGCCGTGCCGCCCGCCATGTCGCGGTAGAAGCCGGCAAGCGTCAGCCGTGTCCGGTTTCCGGACGTCGCGGCGGTCGTCCACTCCAAGAGTTTCCTGCGCGTCACCATCAGCCGGCCAGCGGTTCTGAGCACGGCGTCGCAATTGCGCCATGCCTGATCGGGCAGGAAGGAGAGGCCAAGCGCGGCCTGCATCGCGGCGAGCTTGATGTCGCCGGCAAGTCTGACGGCATGGCTGCTCAGTTGCAGGCCACTGCGGCGCGGCAGGATGGCGAAAACCACCGGCAGGAAGGCGGGAAAGACGATGCATGAAGCGACCAGCAGCGCCGCGGTCACGCCCGCCTGCAACGGCATCGCGCAACAAGCCACGAGCGCCGCGAATGTCGATGGCGCGATGAGGGTGCGGCGCAGATTGTCTAGCATCTTCCAGCGGCCGAGGGCGGGAAGTGCCCGCCGCTCGAATATCCACGGCAGCAGCTGCCAGTCGCCGCGCGTCCAGCGGTGCTGGCGCCGGGCGGCGACGTCGTAGCGCGACGGAAAATCGTCGACCACCTCGACATCGGAGGCGAGCCCCGCCCGCGCGAACGTGCCCTCGAAAAGGTCGTGGCTGAGAAGGGTATTCTCCGGGATGCGGCCGGCTAGTGCCGCCTCGAAGGCATCGACATCATAGATGCCCTTGCCGGTATAGGAGCCTTCGCCGAACAGGTCTTGATAGACGTCGGAAACGGCCGCCGCATAGGGATCCATGCCGCCGGGTGCGGAAAAGACCCGCTGGTAGAGCGAGCCCTCGCGGCCGATGGGAAGCGACGGGGTGACGCGCGGCTGGATGATCGCATAGCCATCGACCACCCGCTGCTGCTCCGCGTCAAAACGCGGCCGGTTGAGGGGATGCGCCATCTTGCCGATCAGCCGCAGGACTGTGTCGCGCGGCAGTTTCGTATCCGCATCGAGGGTGATCACATAGCGCACGTCCGGCGGGACGGACAGCGGCTTTCCGCCAACCGCCATGAAGCTGGTGTCGGTGGCGCCGCGCAGCAGGCGGTTGAGCTCGTGCAGCTTGCCGCGCTTGCGCTCCCAGCCCATCCAGAGGGTCTCGCCGGCATTGAACCGGCGCTTGCGGTGCAAAAGCAGGAAGCGGTCGCCGGAAGGACCCGGCCCGTGCCGGTGATTGAGGTCAGCCATGGCCTCGACAGCGAGCGCGAGAAGCACGCCATCGCCCTCGACGGTCTCCTGCGAGGCATCCTTCCCGTCTGTCAGCAGGGCAAAGCTCAGGTCGCCGCCCGCGCCCGAGAGATGATGGACCTCCAGCCGCTCGATCTGCTCCAGCAGGTCGGCACGATTGCTCAGGAGCGTCGGCACGACGACCAGCGTGCGTGACGACGATGGGACACCCTGCGCGAGTTCCAGTCCCGGCAGGCCGGTCGCGCCGTGGCTCCAGCTCACGAAGCGGTTGACGAGCGCCGTCGCGATATCGCTTGCCGGCAACAGCGCCAGCACCGCGAAGACGATCACGCCGGGCGCCGAGAGACCAATGATGGACAGCAGCCATAGCGCAAGCGCCAGAAGCATCGCCGTCATGAACCCGATCGCCGCGGCATAGCCGGCAATGCCCGTGCGCGCCGCCAACCGCCCGGCGATCAGGTGCCGGGGCTGGCGGAACCCGATCGTGCGCTCGAAGGCCGGCCGCCCTTCCGCGATCAGGTGGTAGCCCGGATCCGCGACACGTTCGGCCTGCGAGGCGGTATCGTCTGTGACCGCTGCGGTCTGTGCCGCTTTCACCGCCTGCCCGGCAATGTCGAGTTCCGACAGGTCCGAGCCGCGGGCGAGGTCTTCGATGGCGCTGCGATAGAGGTTGCGCGTAGCGAAATCCATGCGGGCGAAGCTGCTGTCGGCCGATAGGCGGGCATCGACGAGGCTGACCTTTTCAAAAAGGTCGGCCCAGTCAACATCACTGATCAGCCGCATGCTGGTGATGATGTTCCTGATCGTGACATTCGAAGCGCCTTGGCGCTGTTGGGCATGCCGCACCACGGCATCCACCGAGCTGTCCTGACTTGCTAGCCGCGCCTCCAGCCAGCCATGCGCCGGCGTCGTGTTGGGATCCTGGTCGCGCAGCCGTTTGGCAAGCTGGGCTGCGAAGAGCTCGGGCAAGGGCTCGGCAGAAACCTTCTCAAGCGCGCTGCTGCGACCCTCGTCCGCCAACAGCCGGTCGGCCAGTGCATCCGCTTCCGCACGCATGCGGCGCCCGGCGGTGATCTGATCGGCAAGCCTGCGCAGGTTCTCGACCAGCACGATGCGCAGGGTGATCGCCACGGCCCACAATTCGCCGATCGTCAGGGGTTGGACCTTTTGATAGGCAGCGATGAAGCGGACGAGCGATTCGGGATCGAAGTGGCTGTCCGTGTGCGCGACGAAGGCCCATGCGATGCCGAACACGCGTGGATATCCGGCGAAGGGCCCCTTGGCGAGTTTTGGCAGCTGCCTGTAATAGTTGGGCGGCAGGTCGTCATGAATCTCGCGGATCTGCTCCTCGACCAGATGGTAGTTGTCCAGCAGCCATTCGGCCGCCGGCACGATGCCGCGCTCATTCTCCACCTCCAGGGCGCTAGCGCGGTAGGCGGCAAGCAGGACAGCAGCGTTGCTCTTCAGGCGCTTGTGCAAGGATTGTACGGATGGTGGCCGCTTCGTTACCGGTTGGGCAAGCGCAAGGGTCGCGGCGTGCTGCTCGAGTCTTTCGATGCCGAAAAGTTCTTCGCGCACCGGCGCCGGATCGTTCCACGGCGCCCGCGACGTTCCGCCGAACGCGAAAGCAAGCGAGCGAAGGCCGCCTTCGCGTTTCCCGCCGGCAATCACCTGCAGTTCGGGGATGGACTTGGCACCCGTCTCGGGATAGGACGCGGCTTTGGCAACGACCCTTTCCACCACCGCGGTTTCCGAGTTGCCGGCGTCTTCGACGCCACGCTTCTGGTTTCTGACCATGACATTTCCTTCGCCCGGACACGGCCAAGCAGCCGGCCGGCAAGGCCGGCGGTCATTGTGCGATTGAGGGTCGGCGAGGCGCGCTAGCGCATCCTGCGGATCAACCGAAATCGGCGCGCGTCAGGACATAGATCGGCCGGCGAGCGCCGGAATAGGCGCGCCGCGCCGCCTGGTAGACAGAGACGCGGGCATCGTCGAAAGCCCTGAGATAACCGGCTTCGGACGTTACTCCCGGAAACAGGTCAGCGCCCGCGAAGAACGGGATCTCAAACATGCCGTCATGACCGATAAAGCGGATACGCTTGCCGGCCTCCTCATAGCTTCGGCTCTGGTTTGGAAAACTGAGACTCATGGAAAGCTCCTCGTGGTGGGTGGGTGCCTCTTCGATACGAAAAGCCACCATGGCTCCGGAGATATTCTCGCCGGCGCTCTTTGAAAAAAGGTACATCATCTTTTTATCCAAAAACCTGATGAAGGCTGCATAAAATTCCGATCACCCAAAGAAAAAATAAAGTTCATTACTGTAAATTTGCATCAGCAGCCCATGAGTTTATGCGTTTCTCGATTATATTAATTATATCACAAAAATTGAAATTCTGAGTTTTTATTTTGCGACGGGAAAACAGAAAGGAATTTTAAATGAAAACATTAATTTCATTTGCTTTATGCACGTTGAGGCGCACACTGCAACTGTCCGGATTGCCATTGGCTCCAGGTCCGAGCGCGGGCCTTTATCGATCCCGATAATCATCGATTATAGGGAGTAAAGTCATGTCATTCAGTCTGAATACGGAAAAAGCAAAACCCTACATGGTGGGTTTCGTTCTCGGCCTCGTGGCTGCGCCGCTCATCGCCTTCAATGCGGGATGGGTTTCGACCAGCAGTGCACGCGCCGAGGCGGTGAGAGCCGCGCGGGTAGAGACCCTTGCAGGCATATGCTCCGCCACGGCCGGCCGCATAGCCACGGCCGCGAGCACCGATCTGGCAACCGTCAAGGGATACGAAAACCGTGCAAAGCGGGATGAACTCGTCGCCGCCGCAATGGCCGATATCCAGGTGCCGGCGGATCTTCTCAGTAAGGTCACTTTCGATTGCGGGCGCACTTTGTCCTGATAAGCACTGAACTCACAAGAGCGAAGCTGAAGGCGTTTTCGCCTTCGGCTTTCGGTTGGAGTTATTCGTGAATTTCAAGCAGGCGGCCGCCCAACCACACCTGCCTCCGTTGCTACTTTCGCTTCAACCTCGGCAAGTGCGCAGGATTGACCACCTCTTTCGCCAGGCGAAGCGGGCGCAACTTCTCGGTCTTCTTTTCCCGCATTGCTGCCTCCTGGTCGATGATCCTCCAGGCGACCGAGTTGGTCTCCGAGGCCTTTTTATCTGCAGTAGTTTGTGTCGGCTTGAAAAACCGTTCGCTATTCGCTGTCATCCGTCAACTCCTTCACCCCGCAACGACTGATCGTCATCCAGGCGTCCGCTTATCTTTCACGACTGTGAGGCGACCACGAAGTCGATGGCGTCCCGAACCGTCAGGAATTCCTCGGCTGGCTCATCAGGAATGGCGATGCCGAACTCGTCTTCGATGAGCATCACGATTTGGACCATCTCCAGGGAATCAGCGCCCAGGTCATCGACAATTGAAGCATCATCGACGACCTTCGATTTCTCGACGGCCAACTGTCCAATGATGATGTTTTTCACACGCTCGGCAATATCGGCTCTTCCGTCTTCCATGGCGAGGTGTCCTGATGAAGAATAATTACTGGGACGATGCCGGCTGACGTGACTGGGAGGGATGAAGGCGATCATAGCGGCTTTGGTCCGGGCGGTAGGCCCAAACAAACCCGACCGTCAAAACCAATGCGACAAGGATCGCTGTCAGGCGATCGGGCATCGTGGCCACCCAGCGGTGGAACCGCCCTCGTTTTCCCAAACCTCGACACCGGCGCGCTGTTCTTGCGCGCGGGCTTTGCGGGATAGAGGATAGTTTCCGGCATCGATCGTCGCCGACTTGATCAATCGGATAAGATTTGCCGCATCCTCATTCTTTGTTTCCTGTCCAGGCACAAGGCTGTGGGTCTCATAGTCGGCGTTCTTGAGAATCTGCCGGAGGACTGTTCGGCGGTGCGTTCCCGGAATATCGGGTCCTTTGAAGATGAGGATTACCATAGCCACCCCTCCATGAGGAGGACGAGGATCATCGTCAGGCTGGCTGCAAAAAACACATAGCCGCCCGCGGTGGTCCATACATGTCTTTGCTGTTTGTGGAAGAATGCGGAAGACATTGAGTCCTCCTTCATTTCAGGGCCAGGGTAACCAACCCTCAAACAGCAGCGCCCTTATCAATGGCTGCTGGAACATCGACCTTGCGCCCGATACCTAGCATTGGCAAGTCCTCAATTGCGGTCGTTTCGTGCCGGCAGCGCGCCAAGGTAGGCGGTCTACGGATGAGAAGGCGAAGTACTGTTCGCCATCGATGACTTTCGGCAAGGGCGCCAATCACGGTGACCTTGGTCAAAGACGGAACGTTGCGCGGTTCCAGGGGTTGGTGAGCATTGGCAGGAGAATATCGTGCGCAAAGTTCTGGTTGTCGAAGACGAAGTGCTGATCCGCTTGACATTGGTTGACGCACTGCATGAGGCGGGCTTCGATGTTCTAGATACCGGCTCGGCAGAGCATGCTATCGAGATCATAAACGAGCAGACGATCCATCTGCTTTTCACAGACATCCAGTTGCCAGGCAAGCTAACGGGCCTTGATCTCGCCCATAGAGTTTTCGAGCGTTTTCCCGATGCCGGGATTATCGTGGCGTCGGGCCGGATACAGCCGATGAGCACGGATTTACCGCCTGCGGCAAAGTTCTTTTCAAAACCATTCGGCTTCGACGAGATCATCGCGTGCTTCAAAGCAATGAACCGTCCCTAGATTTCGGCCGCATTCCAAATGCACATATATGACTGCGCAAGCGATATGATCCGTGGCATAACGTGCTGGGCGGAGTTCGAGATATCTTCATGAAGATCGCAGTCGATACCGGAACGATTTCCTCCCGGGAGCGCTTCCTTGAAGCGATCGTGCAGAGCGCGATCGACTACGCCATCATATCCATGGATCTCGACGGCCTCGTGACAAGCTGGAACGAAGGCGCGGTAAAGATACTTGTCTGGAAAGCCGAGGACATGATCGGAAAACCGGCCACGGTCTTCTTCACGCAGGAAGACAGGGAAAATGGCGTTCCGCAGAAGGAGATGACCGCTGCCCTCAACCGGGGCCGGGGCAATGACGAGCGATGGCATCTGCGCGCCGATGGCACGATGTTCTGGGCCTCGGGCGAGATGATGGCGTTGCGCGCGCCCGACGACAAGATCATCGGCTTCATCAAGATCCTTCGCGACAGGACTGGGGAACGCGAACGGGAGGAACGTGAGCGCCTCCTCATGCACGAGCTCGCCCACCGCATGAAGAATACGCTGTCTGTCGTTCAGGCGATCGTGACGCAATCCTTGAGGAATGCGGTTTCACTGGACGATGCGAGCGACAAGCTTCAGCTGCGTATTGCAGCCTATGCCAAGGCCCATGAAATCCTGCTGCAGAAAGATTGGGTAAGTGCGACGCTCGCGGATGTCATGGCCGCCGCCCAGATGAATATCGGGTTGGACGGGAGCTCCCGTATCAGGGCAGATGGACCTGATATCCGGCTAGGACCCCAAGCGGCCCTATCGTTCGCAATGGTTTTCCACGAACTGCTCACCAACGCTTCGAAATACGGAGCCCTGTCAAACGAAGAGGGGCATGTCGAGATCTCTTGGGACCTAGAGCACCGCGATGGAATGGAGACACTCATCGTGTGCTGGCGGGAGTTAAATGGCCCGCGCATTGTCAATTTCGAACCGGACCGCAAGGGTTTTGGTTCGCGCCTCATCGTTTCTAGCCTGCAAGCCTTTGGGGAGGCATCCGTTTCCTACCGGCAAGAAGGGTTCGTCCTCCTTGCCGTGTTACCGCTCGCGAAACTTCAGCTCCAAAACGACTTGTCGGCAATTGAAAATGCGCCGTACTGAGACGATCACGTCGCTCTTCTAAATATTCAGAACCTGTTGGCCCTCAGGAACGATTTGAATCTCCCATCCTCCTGGCACTTGCAGAAGCAACCAACAAAAAAGGCCGGGGCGAAACCGCACCGACCTTCCTCATCATCGCTTGTCTACAAGTGCCAGTACATCCGTGGTCAAAAGCATGAAGCGATGACAGAAATTGCGAGCAACAGAGATTCTCCAGCGCTCATAAGCAATTCTGACAATCAATATATAGATACTAATTATGTCAAAAACAAGTGCAATCGGCATATCTTATTAAATATTACAAAAGGAAAAAGAGCTGAATCTCTAAAATACAAAAACCATTCGTTGCTAAAGAAGGGAAACGGGTTCACTGTAATTATTCCAGCAGCCATTTTACGGGCGCTGCTGTTTGAGGGTTTGTTACCCTGGCCCTAAGCGAGGAGGACATCATGTCTTCCCTATTTCATCTACCGAAGAAACACGATTTCGCGACGTTAGCCGGTTACGCCTTATCCGCGGCTAGCTTTGCATTAATCGTCTACATCCTGATCGAGGGATGGCTTTGATGGTTTTCAGCGCAATGACGGCGGAAAGGTGGTGCTCAAGATGACCGAAATGCGGATTCCGAGCTGAAGCCGGCCGGCATTCCGATCAATTACCGGCCACCATTCCGATTTGAAGCCGGCCACAATTCCAATCAATTACCGGCCGTTTTTCGGCTCTAACGATACCCCTTG